>DAMDKH010000288.1:0-2766 GCA_032099965.1 Microbacterium sp. | reverse complement strand
CGTCCCAGAGGGCGCGCACCTCGTCGCTGGGCGGGGTGCTCTCGGCATCGAGCGTCAGCGTGCGGCCGATGCGCTCGAGCGCGCGCTCGAGCCCGCGGAGCACGTGGTCGGCGGCGATCTGCGACGCCTCCCGGGTGACGGATGCCGTGACGAACGGGTTGCCGTCGCGGTCGCCGCCCACCCACGACCCGACGCGCACGAACGCGGGGACCACCGGAGCGCTCGCCCCAGACTCGTCGCCGCGCAGGGCATCGTCGATCCGGCGGTACACGTGCGGAACGGTCGTGAAGAGGGTCTCGTCGAAGATCCCCATGACGGTGCGCACCTCATCGGTAGGGGAGGGCTTCTGGGCGCGCAGCGGCGCCGTGCGCCAGAGCGTGTCGATCTCCTCCAGCATCCGACGGCGTGCCCGGCGCTGTTCCGCTCCGTTGGCGCTCGCCGCGTCGTGCTGCGTGAGCAGCTCGGACAGACGACGGATGCTGGACGACACCGCGCGTCGTCGCGCCTCGGTCGGATGCGCGGTGAACACGGGGTGGAAGCGGAGTCCCTGGAGCCGGCGGAGCGCCTCGTCATCGCCGACCTCGGTGCGCAGGCGGGCATACGCGCTCGCGACGGTGTCCGCGGCATCCTCGCGTCCCGGCTGTCCGGCGCGTTCGCGCAGGACGCGCACACGCTGATGCTCCTCGGCGAGGTTCACCAGGTGGAAGTAGCAGGTGAAGGCCCGGGCCACTTCGTCTGCACGGGCGATGCTGAACGACTCGGCGATCGCCGACGCGCGGGCGAAGGCGTCGGACGTGGAGTCCTCGTAGGCCTGGATCGTCGCGAGGCGCAGGCGTTCCACATCGTCGAAGAGGTCGTCGCCCCCCGCCTCCCGCAGCACCTGGCCGAGCAGACCGCCGAGCATGCGCACGTCGGTGCGCATCGCCTCGGGTATGCCCTGGCCGGCCTCGAAGCGTCCGATGACGCGGATGGCTTCGGTGTTCGTGGGCTCGATGAAGGCGCTTTCGGGAGTCACCCGTCGAGAGTATCCCGCTCGGCGGGGGTGCTTCGAACGCATGACGGCAGACGACGTTCCGCGCCTAGCATGAGAGCGATGCGCATCTCCACGAACCCCCTCCGCGGCCAGCAGTTCCCGGCCGTGCTGCTCCTCGTCGCCGCCGCCCTCGGGCTCCTGCTCGCGAACCTGCCGACGCACGAGGCGATCGCCGGCGTGCTGCACCTGCACCTCGCCGTCCCCGGCACGGGGCTCGATCTCTCGATCGAGCACTGGGTGTCGGACGGGCTGCTCGCGGTGTTCTTCTTCGTCGTCGCGATCGAGTTGCGCCACGAGCTCACCCACGGCGAGCTCGACTCCGTGCGCAAGGCCGTGCAGCCGGCCATCGCCGCCGCCGGCGGGGTGATCGTGCCGATCATCGTGTACCTGCTGATCGCCGGTCGCGGCGACACCGCATCGGGGTGGCCGATCCCGACCGCGACCGACATCGCCTTCGCGCTCGGCGTGCTGGCCATGTTCGGGCGGGGGCTGCCTTCCGGGGTGCGGGTCTTCCTGCTCGCCCTCGCGATCCTCGACGACATCATCGGGATCATCTTCATCGCCGTGCTCTTCGCCGGTGATCTGCAGGTGCCGATGCTCGGAGGCGCCGTCGTCGCGGTCGCCGCGTTCTGGTTCCTGAGCCGACGACTGGGCGCGCGCGGGCACGCGGTGATCGCGACCGCGATGATCATCCTCGGCATCGTCTGCTGGGCGCTCGTGGCGCTGTCGGGCATCCATGCGACCATCGCCGGGGTGATGCTGGGCCTGGTCATGGCCCCGACCCCCGCCGAGCGGGCGCGTCACGCCCTCGAACCCCTCGTGAACGGCGGCGTCCTCCCGCTGTTCGCCTTCGTCGCCGCCTTCGTCATGATCCCCGCCGTCTCGCCCGGGGCGCTGTCGCCGGCGTTCTGGGGCATCGTCCTGGCGCTGCCCGTCGGCAAGGTGATCGGCATCTCGCTGTTCGGATGGCTCGCCCTCCGCATCCGCCCCCGCGGCACCGCCCCGGCGCTGCCGTTCCTCGATCTCGTCGCCGCCGGCACCCTGGGCGGCATCGGGTTCACGGTGTCGCTGCTGCTCGCGAACCTCGCCTTCGCCGACACCCCCGCCCTGCGCGACCAGGCCATCCTCGGAGTCCTGGTGGGCTCCTTGCTCTCGCTGCTCGGCGCCGCCGCCGTGGTGTCGTTGCGCGCACGTCACTACCGCCGCGCCGAGGTGGCGGCACCGTGACCCGCCCCGACCCCGAGGGAGCCTCCATGGAGCCCGGATCCACCGACCCGTTGCGCGCCGCCGCCGAGACCATGCGCGCGGTGCGGGAGCGGTGCGTGTGGTCGCAGCGCATCACCCATGACGATCTCGTGCCGTACCTCATCGAAGAGTCGCACGAGGTGATCGAGGCCGTCGAGACGGGCACCCGCGCCGACCTCCGCGAGGAGTTGGGCGACCTGCTCTGGCAGGTGCTGTTCCACGCGGCGATCGCGGCACAGGACCCCGACGACCCGTTCGACATCGACGACGTCGCCGCCACCCTCACCGAGAAGATGGTGCGCCGGCACCCGCACGTGTTCGCCGGGGAGACCGCCACGACGCCCGACGAAGTGCTCGTGCACTGGAATGCGGCGAAGGCGGCCGAGAAGCGCACCCGATCGAGCGTCCTCGACGGCGTCCCCCGGGGGATGCCGGCGCTGGCGCTCGCGCAGAAGCTCGCCGGCCGTGCCGCGAGCGCCGGTGTCGCG
>DAMDKH010000287.1:0-2786 GCA_032099965.1 Microbacterium sp. | reverse complement strand
CCCCGGCGCGGTCGCGACGTTCCGGATGTGCGCGCGCCCGACGATGATCGCCGCCACGATCATGAGCGCGACGCCCAGGGCGTACGGGGCCGCGTGACTCACCATCGTGTAGAGCGCGGCCGCGATCAGCGGGGCGGCCGTGTTCATCGCCGCGGCGAGGGATTGGGTCACCCCGCCGAGCCATCCCTGCTCGTCGTCGCCGACGGCGTTCGCCATCGCTCCGTCCATCGCCGCCTGCGACGCTCCCTGCCCGGCGGCCAGCAGCAGCGCGCCGACGATGAACACCCACGGCTCCGCGAGGATCGACGCGACCACCGCCAGGCCGGCGAGCCCGACCATCTGGGCCACGATGCCGCTGACGATCACGCCGCGCTCCCCGATCCGCGGCAGCAGGATGGCGAGCAGCACCCCCTGGATGAGGATGTCGACGATGCCGACGCCGGCCGTCAGGAGTCCGATCTGGGTGGGCCCCCAGTGGATCGTGTCGAGGGCGAGCACGCTGAAGTTGTTGACGAAGAATCCGAACGGCAGGGCGAGCAGACCGAACCCGATGAGGAGGGCGCGCAGCTCGCGTCGACGGAAGGCGTCGCGGAAGACGGCGAGGGGCTGGAGGTCGCGCAGGCGGATCGTCGTGATGCGCTTCTCGGGGGCCAGGCTCTCGGGCAGCAGGAAGAGGCTGAGGATCGCGATGGTGAGGGAGACCGCGGCGGTGAGGAACACGGGCAGCTGCAGACTGACCGCGGCGAGGAGGCCGCCGATCGCGGGACCCACCATCATGCCGATGCCGGAGAGGGCGCCGAGCAGTCCGAACCGCTGGGCCCGCTTCTCGGGCGGGGTGATGTCGGCGAGGTAGGCGAAGAGGGCGGGCATGTCGCCGGCGGTGAGCCCCTGGATGACGCGGGCGAGCACGAGCACCCACAGTGCTCCGCCGATGCCGAACATCGTCATCGAGAGCGCCGCGCCGAACGCCGCCCCGATGATCACCGGGCGGCGGCCGAACCGATCGGAGAGGCGACCGAGGAACGGCGCGACGAGGAACGCGCAGAGGCCGTTGATCGCCTCGAGCACGCCGACCCAGATGGCGAGGTCGTGCTCGTGGGTCACGTACTGCAGCACGACGAACGGGAGCACGGGCAGGACCACGGTCATGCCGATGACGGTCAGCATCGTGAGGAGCACGAGCATGATCCAGGCGCGGCGCTCGGTGCGCTGCGGGGAAGAAGTGAGTGAAGTCATACCGAAAGTGTACCGATACCAGTTTCGGTGTCAATACAGGTTGGGTCGAGGGTGGATAGGGTGGTCGCATGCATGCGGAACCGATCGGCCGGCGCGAGCGCAAGAAAGCGGCGACGCGTAAGAACATCTCCGACGTCGCCACCCGCATGTTCCTCGAGCGCGGTTTCGACAACGTGAGCATCCGCGAAGTCGCCGACGCCGCCGACGTCTCCCCCACCACCGTGTTCGCGCACTTCCCCCAGAAGGAGGCGCTGGTCTTCGACGAGGACGACGAGCAGCGCGACCGCCTCGTCGCGGCGGTGCGCGATCGCGCGGCCGGCGTGACCGTCAATCGCGCCATCCACGACTTCTACGCCACGGAGATCGGCACCAACCTCGACGAACACGGCGAGGACGTGTCGCGGACCTTCCTGCGCTTCCTCAACGGGACCCCCGCGCTCCGCGACTACGCGGCCAAGATGTGGCTCCGCCATGAGGATGCGCTCGCCGCGGCGATCGCCGACGAGCTGGGTCTCGATGCCCCCACCCCGGAGGTGCGGGTCTATGCGCGCTTCGTGCTGCAGCTGCAGCTGCTCGTGACGGACAGCGAGGACCAACTCGCGACCCTGGAAGCCGGGTTCTCCGTGCTGGAGCACGGGTGGACACGGATCGAGGAGGCGTCGACCGGTCGCAGCTGACGCCTCCTCGATGCTCGCGTGCGGCTGCGTCGCGCGCGGTCAGCTCCGGAAGAACGGGATCGCGAGGAACGGCCGGTGCACCCGGCGATCGGCGATGACGCACCCGCGGATCAGCGTGACGAGGCAGTAGACGCCGGACGCGACCAACACGAGGTAGGAGTGAGCGCCCACGGGGCCGGCTGTCCGTCTGCCGAGGCGTCGGCCGTGAGCACCGCGGCGGCTACGGTCGCTCCGAGGAGCACGAACCCGTAGATCGCATAGCTCAGCACCCAGTTCGCCGCCCACCGGGCGTTCTCCCGGACGACCTCATACGGCGAATGCCGCATCCCCGAGCGCTGGACGAGCGCCACGATCACGGCGACGATCACGCCGGCGTACGGGATGCACATGAGGAAGAGCAGGCCCCAGAACCGGCGCCCACTCGGGGGCAGGAGGCCGTGTGCTGCGGGCGCGACCGGGTACGCCGGCGGTGGAGCGGGATACGTACCAGCGGGCGGGAAGGCATTCGTCGGAACCTCGGCCGCCGCATGCTCGACGGCGGACGGCGCGGGATGGTCGGGGACCGCCTGCGGCGAGGGCTCGGGTCGGCCGGAAGCAGCCTACGGATCGGTCATGAGAATCCTCTCGTCCCGCCCGCTCCCCCTGAGCGGGCGATCGCCCAGGGTGGCACGGATCCGGGGCACCCCGGAGAGGCCTGTGCATAACTCGTCTCGGTCAGGAATCGCGCGGGCGCTGACGCATCTTCTTGACATCGGTGCGGCGGTGTTTGGCGTCGAGCCGGCGCTCCTTCGACCCCCGGCTCGGCTTCGTGGCGCGTCGGGCCGGGGCGGGCGGGCGCACCGCATCCGCCACCAGCGCCGCCAGTCGTGCGCG
>DAMDKH010000286.1:0-2791 GCA_032099965.1 Microbacterium sp. | reverse complement strand
GCGCCGCGCGGCACCGCGACGCGCTGCGGTCGGTAGGCGCGGGGCGCGACATCCACCGTTTCAGGCACGAGCGTGATGGCGATGGCGAGCGCGATGAGCACGATCGCGAACACCGTGTGCGGCAGGTGCAGCGGGTCGGGCAGGTAGTCGGCGAACAGCCCGCCGATCACGGGTCCGAGGCCGAGTCCGCCGAGGTTCGCGCCTCCCGCGACCGCGGCCGCGACGATGACGTTCTCGCCGGGACGCGCCTGCGCACGCAGCTCGCCCAGGTGCGCGGTCGCCGTCGCGGTCAGCACGCCGATGCTCACCCCGTTCACGACCCGGGCGACCAGCAGCCCGGCGACGTCGGTGAACACCATGAACAGCACCGCCGACAGCGCCGAGACGAGGATGGCGATGACGAGCATCCGTCGCCGACCCATCCAGTCGCTGACGTGCCCGAGGAGGAAGAGGCTGGCGACCACACCCACCGCGTACGCGGCGAAGATGACGGTGATCGTCGACACGGGGAAGCCGTCGGCCGCCTGATAGAGCGGGTACAGCGGCGTCGGCACGGTCGAATAGGCCATCACGAGCAGGAACGTCACGGCCACCACCCAGAACCCTCTGGCGTGCCGGGTGGAAACGGCGGATGCGGTCATGACGTGCTCCTTCTCGCGCGGATCCTGTCGACCCGACGATGAGGGAACCGCGAGCCGCCCCGGTTTCTTCCCGGGCACCGCTAGCGGCGCGGCCGGGCGGCGTTCATCGCGAAGAGATCCAGCGATCGAGCGCTTCGGCGAACGCCGCGGGCTGATCGATCCACGGGTAGTGCCCGCACGCGTCGATCATCTCGATCGATCCGGCGGGGAAGAGCGCGGCGAGTTCGCGCACCGCCCGGTTTCCGGAGAGCAGGTCCTTCGCCCCGCCGATGACGTGCACCGGTTGCGCGAGTGCGGCGATCCGCGCCATCAGTTCCGGGGGCGGCGGAGCCCCGAAGAATGCGCGCAACGCGTCGATGTCGGTGGTGCCAGTCCGCGAATGCCTCCGTGCCGCGTCATCCCAGACGGCGTACCCGAGTGGCGCGGTCGTGCGCTGATGACGTTCGAACACCTCCTCATCGCTCAGCGAGAGTGGAGGCGCGTCGAGAGCGGCTCGGATCTCGGGGTCGCCCGCGCGAGGCTCGGCGAGTTCCCGGACGTCGTCCGTCCCGCCGGTCAGCCACGTGGCGGGCGGCGTGATGAGGCCGATGCGCCGAACGGGAGCACCCGAGGCCGCGTACGCCAACGCGACCCGTCCGCCGGCGGAGTGCGCCAGGACGTCGACCTCGTCGAGGCCCAACCACCGCCGCACCGACTCCAGGTCGTCTCGCTGATCCCACCAGGGTCGGGGACGGCCCCCGGTCGCGGGCGTCCCCCGGAAGTGCACGACGGCGACGCTGCGTCGGATCCCCCATGACGAGGGGTCACCGAGATAGATCGGATCACGAACGCCCCCACCCGGGAGCAGGAGCATCGGGTTCTCACCGTCGCCGAGCACGTCGACGTGGATGGCCGGAGTCGTCATGGATCCCATTTTCGCGATCCTCGGCTCTCGCCGCGCGCATCCACCGCGATCAGACGCCGGAAACGACGAAGGCCGGGCCCGATGGGCCCGGCCTTCTCACATTCGCGTGCGCGAGGGGGGACTTGAACCCCCACGTCCATAAGGACACTGGCACCTGAAGCCAGCGCGTCTACCATTCCGCCACTCGCGCGAGACGTCTCGTTCCGAAGAACTCAACTTCGCAAGGTTATCACGCACCGCGGCGCACGAAAAACCGGCGCCCCGAGCGGCCTCACGGCACGCCCCGATCCCCGCCGAAACGCGCGACAGAACCCTCCGCGCGGCGGATTTCCAGCACACCTGGCTACGATGGCCGTACCAGTCGGCATGCCAGAGGAGCCCCGTGGGACTACTTGACAGCTTCGAGAAAGGTCTCGAGCGCGCAGTGAACGGCGCGTTCGCGAAGACCTTCCGCAGCGGCATCCAGCCGGTGGAGATCGCCTCCGCTCTGCGTCGCGAGGCCGATACGAAGGCCGCGGTCGTCAGCCGCGACCGCATCATCACCCCCAACGACTTCGTCGTGCGGCTGAGCGCCGACGACGCCGAGCGCATGCGCGGGCTCGGCCGTGCGCTGACCGACGAGCTGCACTCGCTGCTCTCGAAGCACGCGACGTCCCAGGGCTACAGCTTCGCCGGTCCCCTCTCGATCTCCCTGGAGTCCGACGAGAAGGTCGCCACCGGTACGGTGCGCGTCAGCTCGGGGTCCGTCGAGGGTCGCGTCAGCTGGCAGGCCGTCGTCGACGTCGACGGCCGGCGGCACACCATCTCCCGGGCGCGCACGGTCATCGGACGCGGGTCGGATGCCGACATCACCATCGCCGACGCCGGTTCGAGCCGTAAGCACGCCGAGATCCTGTGGGACGGCGAGCGCGCCATGATGCGCGACCTCGGTTCGACCAACGGCACGAAGGTCAACGGGCAGAAGCTCCGCGAGGCGGCACTCCCGTCCGACACGACCATCACCATCGGCCGCACGGACCTCGTGTTCCGCGTCGTGCCCCAGACGGCTCCGCCCCGCGGCACCGGCGGCGACGCGGCGACCCGCATGTTCGGAGGTCTCTCGTGAGCGAACTGGTCCTCCTGCTCCTGCGCATCGGCTTCCTGGTGCTGCTGTGGTTCTTCGTGTTCGGCGTCGTCTACTCGCTGCGCGCCGACCTGTTCGGCGTGAAGGCGCGCAAGCTCCCCGTCGAGGCGACCGCAGGCGCCC
>DAMDKH010000285.1:0-2792 GCA_032099965.1 Microbacterium sp. | reverse complement strand
GCTCAGGCCACCGGCACCTCGTCGTCGGTGCGCGCGGTGACCCGCACCCGGGCGATGCGGCGGCGGTCGAGCTCGGCGACCTGGATGCTCGCTCCCGGCACGTCGATCGTGTCGCCGACCACCGCGAGGCGGCCGAGCTGCTCGGTCACGAACCCGGCGATGGTGTCGCTCGATCCGCGGGGCAGCTCGATGCCCGTCGCCTCCTCGAAGTCCTGCAGGTTGAGGCGTCCGTCGAGTCCCCCGCCCGGCGCATCCGTCTCGGCGGCGTCGTACTCGTCGAAGATCTCGCCGACGACCTCCTCGACCAGGTCCTCGAGCGTGACGAGACCGTCGGTCCCGCCGTACTCGTCGACGACCACCGCGATGTGGTGCCCGTCGGCGCGCATCCGCGTGAGCGTGGGCAGCACGCGCGCCGTCGACGGGATGTACGGGATCTCCCGCAGCAGTGTCTGCACCGGACGCGAGGGGTCGTCGCCGGCCGCCTCGAACAGGTCGCGCACGTGCACGAACCCGGTGATGTCGTCGATCGACTTGTCGGACACCGGGTAACGCGAGAACGGCAGCTCGCGCACCTGGGCCATCGCCTCGGCGGCGGTCGCGGTCTCGTCGAGCGCCACGACCTCGGGCCGGGGGCGCATGACCTCGCTGATCTGGCGGCCGCGCAGCGAGAGCACGTCGTCGAGGATGCGGCGCTCGTCATCGGGCAGGCCCTGGTGGGAGGCCACGATGTCGCGCACCTCCTCGTCGCTCATCTCGTCGCTGGTCTTGTGCGGGTCGCCGCCGAGCAGCCGCACGAGCGCGTTGGTCGACACCGACAGCAGCCAGATGACCGGACGCATGACGATGGCGAACCCGTTGAGGGCGGGGGCGACGGCGTAGGCGAACTGCGCGTTGCGCTGGATCGCGAGCCGCTTCGGCACCAGCTCGCCCAGCACGAGCGACAGGTAGGCGATGACGAGCGTCAGAACGATCGTCGCGATCGTCAACGCCAGGGCCTCCTCGAGACCCCACGCCACGAAGAGCGGCGCGACCGACGGGGCGATCGACGTGGCGCCGTAGGCGGCCGAGGCGAACCCGGCCACGGTCACGCCGATCTGCACCGCCGAGAGGAAGGTGTTGGGGTTGCGGGCGAGGGCGGCGACCTTCGCGCCGCGCCTGCCGCGCAGGCCGATCGCGTTGATCTGGCTCTCCCGCAGGGTGACGAGGGCCATCTCCGTCGCTGCGAAGACACCGCCGATGAGGACGAACGCGAAGACCAGGGCGATGTTCCAGAGCAGATCGCCCATCAGCGGGTCACCTGCTCGGTGCGGGGGTGCGCGCCCGGCTGAGGCCGGGCGCTCGTACTGTCAGAGTCCGAAGAGTCAGGACAGTGGGCGTTCACAGGGTGCTCCCTTACTTGTGGGGGTCGGTGGTGTCGGTGGCGGAGGTGACGGATGCGGGGTCGCGCCGCGTCTTGGCGAGGCTCGCGACCGTGGCGACGGCGATGGTCGCGGCGATGAACAGCAGCGAGAACCAGATGGGGATCTCGGGGGCCCACAGCACCGGCTCGCCGCCGTTGACGAAGGGCAGTTCGTTGACGTGCAGGGCGTGGAAGACGAGCTTGACGCCGATGAACGCGAGGATGACGGCGAGGCCCTGGGCGAGGTAGACGAGGCGCTCGAGCAGCCCGCCGATGAGGAAGAACAGCTGGCGCAGGCCCATGAGCGCGAAAGCGTTCGCGGTGAACACGATGTACGCCTGGTCGGTGAGGCCGTAGATGGCGGGGATCGAGTCGACGGCGAACACGAGGTCGATGAAACCGATCGCGATGATCGTGAGCAGCATCGGGGTGACGAAGCGCGTGCCGTTCTTCACGACCGTGAGCTTGTCGCCGTTGTACTCGTCGCTCACCGGGAGGTGTCGGCGCACGAAGGTCATGAAACGGCCGTGCGCGGGGTCGCTGTCGTGGTTGCTGAACGCCTGACGGTAGGCGAGCACGAGCAGCAGCGCACCGAAGAGGTAGAAGATCCACGAGAAGTTCTCGATGAGGGTGGCGCCGACCGCGATGAAGATGCCGCGCAGGATCAGGGCGATGACGATACCGATCATCAGCACCTTCTGCTGGTACTTCTTCGGCACCGCGAACCCGGTCATCACGATGAGGAAGACGAACAGGTTGTCGATCGACAGGGCCTTCTCGGTCAGGTACCCGGCGAAGTACTCCCCGCCGTACGTCCACCCGGAGACGACGCCGATGCCGACGCCGAACAGCAGGGCGAGGCTGATGTAGAACACCGACCACCGCGCCGATTCGCCGATGGTCGGTTCGTGCGGCGTGCGCACGTGGGCGAAGAACTCGTACACGAAGAACGCGATCGTGACGGCGATCGTGATGATCCAGATCAGGGGGGTGACATCCATGAGGACTCCAGACTCGGCGTATGCGGCAGCAGCGCCAAAGTCTTCTCCATTCCTGCGATCAGGAACCGGCGGCCCGGGATGCGAACGCATCCGTAATGACGAAACCACCGTGGCGGAGTACTCCCCTTGGTGTCGTCCAGTGTAATGCATGCGAGCGGATGCTCTTCGCCGGAGCCGCGGTCGCTCAGCCCTCCACGACCCCCAGCACCCCGCGGTCGAGGGCTTCGCGCGCGATGACCTTGTACCCCTGCTCCTCGAAGAACACGGTCACGCGATCGGCTTCGGTGCTCACCACGGTGCCTGCGCCCCACGCCTCGTGGCGCACGGCGGCGTCGGCGGTCAGCCCGTCGTCGGCGGCATCCGCGGCCGTGCGCTCGGTGTCGACGGCGGTC
>DAMDKH010000284.1:0-2805 GCA_032099965.1 Microbacterium sp. | reverse complement strand
TTCGCCGACGACCCGACCGGCCGCTGGGCCCTGCACCGCGTCACTCTCGACGGCATCCGCCCCCTCTCGGCGCCGCGGCCGATCGACGCCGTCGACGCCGACACCGGATACGGGCTGTGGGTGCTGGGGAACCGCTGGTTCCAGCCGCTGAGCGACGGCCGTCTCGTGGCGGTGCGCACGAACGGCCGGGACGAGGTCGTCGTGCTGGGCCCCGACGGCACGACCGGACCCCTCGACCTCCCCTGCGACGGGCACGTCAGCGTCGAGGACGTCACGTCCTCCCTCGTGCTCGTCACCGGCAACGGCTCGACGGTCGCGTCGGGCGTGTGGTGCGTCGACGCCGACACGGGAGCCGTCGTCGCCGTCCGCGGGGGCGAGGAGGTGGATCCCGCGTGGATGCCGCCCGCCCGTCCGCTCACGTTCACGGGGGCGCACGGTGACGTGCAGGCGTTCGCGTACCCGCCGGCGAACCCGGAGACCACCGCATCCGCCGATGAGCTGCCCCCGTACGTCGTGCTCGTGCACGGCGGGCCGACGGCGCACGTCTCGGGCGCCGTGTCCGCCGCCGTCGCGTTCTACACCAGCCGTGGCATCGGCGTGCTCGACGTCAACTACGGCGGCTCCACCGGCTACGGCCGCGCCTACCGGGAACGCCTGCTCGGGCAGTGGGGCGTCGTCGACGTCGACGACGTCATCGCCGCGGCCCGGGGACTCGTCGACGCGGGCCTCGCCGATCCCGCTCGTCTCGCCATCCGCGGAGGGTCGGCGGGCGGATGGACCGTGTTGTCGGCGCTGACCCGCGGCGGCACCTTCGCCGCCGGGGTGTCACAATACGGAGTGACCGACCTGCGCATGCTCGTCACCGACTCCCCCGATTTCGAGCGCCACTACATCGACGGGCTGGTGGGGCCCCTGCCCGAGGCGGAGCAGCTCTACATCGAACGCTCGCCGCTCACCCACGTCGACCGCATCGACGTGCCGGTGCTGCTGCTGCAGGGCGGCGAGGACCGCGTCGTGCCGCCGCCCCAGTCCGAGGCGATCCGCGACGCCCTGGAACGCCGCGGGGTCGACCACGAGTACGTGGTGTACCCCGAGGAGGGGCACGGGTTCCGCCGAGCCGAGACGGTCGTCGACGCCCTCGAACGGGAGCTGGCGTTCCTCGGGCGGGCGTTCGGATTCACCCCGCGTCCGTGACGCGGGCGGGGGTCACTCCCCCACGCGGTTGCGCAGGCGCATCGCCCGCTCGGCCTCGCGCGTGTCCTGTCGCTCGCGCAGCGCCTGGCGCTTGTCGAACTCGCGCTTGCCCTTCGCGAGAGCGATCTCGACCTTGGCGCGTCCGTCGGAGAAGTAGAGCTTCAGCGGGATGAGGGTGTAGCCCCCCGCCGACACCGCGTGGGCGAGCCTCGCGATCTCCTCGCGGTGGAGGAGCAGCTTGCGGATGCGCTTGGCGGAGTGGTTGGTCCAGTGCCCCTGCGAGTACTCGGGGATGTGCACCGCGTCGAGGAAGACCTCGTTGCCCTTCACGAACGCGTAGCCGTCCGACAGGTTGGCGCGGCCCTGACGCAGCGACTTGACCTCGGTGCCGGTGAGCACCATCCCCGCCTCGTACGACTTCTCGATGTTGTAGTCGTGACGTGCGCGACGATTGGTCGCGATGACCTTCTCCCCGCGTTCCCTGGGCATGATGCTCTCCTGATCCGTGCCGTGCGGGCGCACAGCAGCCTTACAGCATACCTTCCACGGGTCGGACCGTGCGACGCGTGCCGCGACGGCTCACGTGCGCAGCCACCGCCGGATGGCGAAGCCCGCCGAGAGCGCGGCCAGCACCACACCGATCCCGATGAGGACCGGCACCACCCAGGCGGCGTCCTGCATCCCGATCCAGGTGGTGATGAACGGCACGCGGCCGCGCAGGTACCCGTCGACGCCGAAGTGCACTCCGGCGACGATCGCCGCACTGGCGAGCGCCGATCCGAGCAGCGCCGCGAAGACGCCCTCGAGCACGAACGGCGTCTGGATGAACCTGTTCGACGCGCCGACGAGCCGCATGATGCCGATCTCCTTGCGTCGGGCGTACGCCGACAGCCGGATGGTCGTGGCGATCAGCAGGATCGCGGCGATGAGCATGAGCACGGCGATCCCGACGGCGATGTAGGTCGCCACGGTGAGCGCCGAGAACAACGGTTCGAGGTACTGCAGCTGGTCCTGCACCTGTTCGACGCCGATCTGGCCGTTGAACGCCTCGGAGATCACGTTCGACTGCGCCGGGTCCTTCATCGTCACGAAGAACACCTCGAACGCCTGGTCGGGCGTGAGCACGCTCGCCTGGTCCTCGCCGAGCTGGTCGACGAGCTTGGCGTAGGTGTCTTCCTTCGAGTCGAACGTCGTCGAGCTGATGAGGGGCGCGAGCGCGTCCCCCTCGAGCTGGTCGCGCACCGCCTGCACCTGCTCCTCGCTGGCCGCGCCGTCGACGCAGGTGTCCGCCACGGAGACCGACGAACACATGTAGACCGCGACCTGGGCCCGCTCGCTCCAGTACCCGCGCATCACGCCGATCTGGGATTGCATGAGGATCGCGGCCCCGACGAACGTCAGAGACACGAACGTGACGAGCACGACGGAGATCACCATCGAGACGTTGCGACGGAGGCCCACAAGGGCCTCGGTCAGGATCAGACCGATTCTCATGAGGTCGGGCCCACTTCCTGGTCGTCGGCATCCGACAGCCCCAGGCGGTCCGCCACCCCGAGTTCGGCGACATCGACCGCGGGCAGCGCGATCGGACGCGTGTGGGGGCCGACCGCC
>DAMDKH010000283.1:0-2806 GCA_032099965.1 Microbacterium sp. | reverse complement strand
GGCGAAGCGGCAAGAGTTCGAGATGCGGAGCGCCCCGGTCGTCGGTGGCGTCAACGTCACCCGTGGAAACGGGGAGATCATCCGCATGCGCCGTGGGGCGTCGATCGCGGACTTCGCCGACAAGATCGAGACGCTGACCGGTTACACGGTCCAGCCCGGAACGCTCGTCACGATCCTCTTCAACCTGGGCGAGATGGCCACGGCCACCGAATCCCTGGACGAGGCGACGTTCGAGGTCCTCGGCGAGGAGCTCGGCTACAAGATCCAGATGGTCTCTCCCGAGGACGAGGACAAGGAGCTCCTCGAGGGCTTCGGTCTCGACCTCGAGAAGGAGCTGGAGGAGGAGAGCGAGGACGACCTCGAGATCCGTCCTCCGGTCGTCACCGTCATGGGTCACGTCGACCACGGTAAGACCCGTCTGCTCGACGCCATCCGTCAGACCAACGTCATCGAGGGCGAGGCCGGCGGCATCACCCAGCACATCGGTGCGTACCAGGTGTGGACGGAGCACGAGGGCATCGAGCGTGCCATCACCTTCATCGACACCCCCGGTCACGAGGCGTTCACGGCCATGCGTGCCCGTGGCGCCCAGGTCACCGACCTCGCGATCCTCGTGGTCGCCGCCGACGACGGCATCATGCCGCAGACGGTCGAGGCGCTCAACCACGCCCAGGCCGCCGGCGTCCCGATCGTGGTCGCGGTGAACAAGGTCGACAAGCCCGAGGCCAACCCGGCCAAGGTGCGTCAGCAGCTCACCGAGTACGGTCTGGTCGCCGAGGAGTACGGCGGCGACGTCATGTTCGTCGACGTGTCGGCCCGCGCCAACACGGGTATCCAGGAGCTCCTGGACGCCGTGCTGCTCACGGCGGACGCCGGACTCGACCTCACCGCCAACCCGAACAAGGCCGCTCGTGGTGTCGCCATCGAGGCGAAGCTCGACAAGGGCCGCGGTTCGGTCGCGACGGTGCTCATCCAGTCCGGAACGCTCCGGGTCGGAGACGCCATCGTCGCCGGTACCGCCTATGGGCGCGTGCGTGCGATGGCCGACGAGAACGGCGAGCAGGTGCTCGAGGCGTACCCGTCGCGTCCCGTCCAGGTGCAGGGTCTGAACTCGGTCCCGCGCGCCGGCGACGTCTTCATCGTCACCGAGGAAGACCGCATGGCGCGTCAGATCGCCGAGAAGCGTGAAGCCGTCGAGCGCAACGCCCAGCTGGCCAAGGCCCGCAAGCGCATCTCGCTCGAGGACTTCACCCGTGCTCTCGAAGAGGGCAAGGTCGAGTCGCTCAACCTCATCATCAAGGGTGACGTCTCGGGTGCCGTCGAGGCGCTCGAGGAGTCGCTGCTCAAGATCGAGGTCGACGACTCGGTGCAGCTCCGCATCATCCACCGCGGTGTCGGTGCGATCACGGAGTCCGACGTGAACCTGGCCACGATCGACAACGCGATCATCGTGGGCTTCAACGTCCGCCCCGACACGAAGGCGCGCGAGCGCGCCTCCCGCGAAGGCGTGGACATCCGGTTCTACTCGGTCATCTACAACGCGATCGACGAGATCGAGAACTCCCTCAAGGGAATGCTCAAGCCGGAGTACGAGGAGATCCAGTCGGGTGTCGCCGAGATCCGGGAGGTGTTCCGCTCTTCCAAGTTCGGCAACATCGCCGGTGTCATCGTGCGCTCGGGAACGATCACCCGCAACGCGAAGGCCCGCGTCATCCGCGACGGCGTGGTCATCGCGGACGGCCTGGCGATCGAGTCGCTCCGTCGGTTCAAGGACGACGTCACCGAGGTCCGCACGGACTTCGAGGCGGGTATCGGCCTCGGAAAGTACAACGACATCCAGGTGGGCGACGAGATCGAGACCACCGAGCTGGTCGAGAAGCCGCGCGGCTGAGTCGTAGGCTCATGACGAGGATGCCCCGACCCCTCACCGGGGCGGGGCATCCCCGTTTTTCTCGTGGTCACGACCACACGCGACAAGGAGAAGTGAAATGGCT
Organism: Microbacterium sp.; assembly: GCA_032099965.1. Classification (GTDB taxonomy): domain Bacteria; phylum Actinomycetota; class Actinomycetes; order Actinomycetales; family Microbacteriaceae; genus Microbacterium. The sequence goes on along the minus strand of DAMDKH010000283.1, from coordinate 812 downwards.
GGAGAACGACAGGCACGCCTCGCCGACCGGATCCGGGTGATCCTCGCGGAGCGTCTCGAGAAGGGGCTGCGCGACCCGCGGCTCGGGTTCGTCACGATCACCGATGTGCGCGTGAGCGGCGACCTCCAGCACGCCTCCGTGTTCTACACGGTGCTGGGCACCGAGGAGGAGCGCGTCAGCAGTGGCGCCGCCCTCGCCTCGGCCACCGGCATGCTGCGCAGCGAGGTCGGCAAGCAGCTGAGCACGCGCCTGGTGCCCACGCTGGAGTTCATCCCCGATGCACTGCCGGAGAACGCGGACCACATCACGGCGCTGCTGCGTCAGGCGCAGGAGCGCGACGCGGAGGTCGCGAAGCTCGCTTCCTCGGCCTCGCACGCCGGTGACGCCGATCCGTACGTCCGCTCCGAGGACGACTCGGAGTAGTCCGGTCGCGCCGCCACACGGCGCGTAAGGTATATCGCTCGGAGATCCGGGCGCCGTTCCCGTCGGTTGCTACTTTCGCCGAGGCGAGATTCCCTCTCGCCTCGGCGAAAGGTGCGTCTTGGGCGGAGCGGCGGTGTCGGACGGGGCGACGACGACCGATGTCGCGCTGCTGCTTCCGCTGCTCCTCGACCAGCGGACCCCCTGCGCACCCCACGTGGTCTCCCGCCTCCGCGCCGAGTTGGGCGATCACCGCACGGCCCTCCTCGAGACGGCCGGGCTCCTCACGAAGGCGCAGCGCCAGGGACTCGCCGCCCTGCCCTCGCCGCTGCCCGCGGGGCCGGACGTGCGGCGCGCTTTCACTGCGCTCGACCTCGGCACGCTCGACCGGG
>DAMDKH010000282.1:1578-2819 GCA_032099965.1 Microbacterium sp. | reverse complement strand
GCGCACGATGCGCTGCACGCTCTCGCGCTCGCTGAACACCTCGACCAGCTGCTCGAACACCGTCTGGAACGCCGCGCGATCGCCCTCGCTGAAGGCGGCGAGCGCGACGACCTGCACGCGTCCGTCGGCCCAGGCCGCCGAGCCGTCCGCGACGCCGATCGCGATGGCGGTGCGCGCCGCGGTCATCTGCAGGGCGTGCGGCACCGCCAGGGCGTCGGTGAACGCGGTCGACGACATCCGTTCGCGCACGATGGTGTTCTCGACGTACTCGGCGTCGATGACGCCGGTCGCCACGAGGAGTCCGCCGAGGTGGCGGATGATCGCTTCCTCCCCCGCATCGGGCAATGGATGCACGAAGGCCTCCGGCGCGAAGTACTGGGCCAGCTCGTCCCGCAGACGGGTGAGTCGTCGCGCCCGACGGATGCGCCCGGCCGCCTGCTGCACGCGCTCCACGTCGGAGTCGGTGAAGAACGGGTGGATGCGCACGAACCGGTCGCCCGTGGCCCCGGGCTCGATCGTGCTGAGGACGAGGTCGGTGCCGAACGAGGTCCAGTCCGGATCGACCGCGGTGACCACGCTGGTGACCTCGATCGCCGAGCCGAGGGAGCGGTCGACGCTCGACCGCAGCAGCTCGCGCAGCTCGTGGTAGCCGGGGCACACGATCGTCGCGGTGAGGATCGAGGCCGCCTTGCGGCTGCGTTCGAGGCGGCCGCCGACGTGCATCGCGATGTAGGCGATCTCGTCGTCGTGGATGGGCGTGCCCAGGCGGTCGTGCAGGCCGCTGGCGATCGACACCGCCACCTCGAAGATCATCGGGTACGAGGTCTTCAGCGACCGGGTGAGCGGGTTGCGGGCGAACCCCTGGCCGCGGGCCCGGCGCAGGAGGTTCTGCACGTGCAGGGCGAGGCGGAGGACGAACGAGTCCTCGACCAGGTCGACGTCGTACTCCGCGGCGGCGCGGGCGAGCTCGGCGCGGACGGCCTGTTCGACCCGCTCCTCGACGCCGCTGCGGGCGACCTGCCGGGTGGTCTCCTCGCCCGGGGCGACGACGCGGGTGAGCACGAGGGAGGCGAGATGGCGGCTGTCGCCATCGCCCAGCTCCACACCGAAACCCTCCTGCGCCAGACGCGCCACGACCTCGCCGACCCGGGCGATCTCATCGCGGGGACCGGCGGCGTCGCCGGGGATGGCGTAGCCCGCGGCGACCCGATCGGCCGCGATGGTGATGTGCAGCAGCACAT
>DAMDKH010000282.1:1012-1568 GCA_032099965.1 Microbacterium sp. | reverse complement strand
ATCGGCGATCGCGAGTTCGTTGACGAAGTAGCCGAGCGCGCCGAGCTCCCGCACGAGCGCGCTCTTGAAGGGACCGACCGCCTCGGCGGAGACCCCGGTCGCGCCCAGGGCACGGCGGAACGTCTCGGGATGGAAGGAGGCGGCATCCATCTCGTCGTGCGCGAGGCGGGAGATGAGCCGGCGCTGCTCCTCCTCGCTGCCGCGCATCCGCACGATCTCGCGCTCGCGCTCGAGCACGAGATCCGTGCCGTCGAGAAGGGTGCGCACGCGCACGAGGTCGGCTTCGAGGGTGGCCTCGCTCACGTGCAGGCGCTCGGCGGTGGCGTAGACGTCGATGCCATCGGCCTCGTCGAGGAGCAGCCGCACGAGGGCGTGCAGGCGGTCACGCGGCGTGGACTCCCCGCCGGAGCGGGCCCGCAGCGCGTCGCGGGCACCGGGTCCTGCGCGGTATCCGGCCGGCCCGGATTCGACCGCGTCGCCACCGACGCGTGCGTTGAGGGCCGCGACGTACGAGCGGATGCTGCGCGGGGTGACGCCCACGAGGTCGGCGAGGCTC
>DAMDKH010000282.1:0-1002 GCA_032099965.1 Microbacterium sp. | reverse complement strand
TGGAGAGCGGTGAGGATCTGATCCTGACGCTGTCGCGACATGGTCCTCCCTCTGCTCGTGGTGCGACCTCTCTGTGCGCCGCCCTCCCCATGATGTCAGGCCCCGGATCGGCGCGGGCGCGGAAGAGGCGTTCCGCGGGGGCGGAAAAGTTCCTAGTGGAAGCCCCGGTCGAGATTTCCCAGACTGTTCTCAGGAAGGTGGAATCGATGAGGATCCTCGTGGTGTGCGGCGCCGGGGCGTCGAGCACGTTCGTCGCACAGCGACTGCGCCGTGCCGCGGCTGACGCCGGTCTCGACTGGCACGCAGCGGCGGGCACCGAGGCATCCGTCCTCCCCGGCGCTCAGGACGTCGTGCTCATCGGACCGCACCTCGCGGACCGACTCGACGACATCCGGGCACGCACCGGGGCCACGGTCTCCCTCCTCCCCGCCGACATCTTCGCCGACCGCGACGGCGAACGGACGCTCGCTCTCGTGCGCGCCCTCGACCCCGCCGCGGAGACCACCCCGAAAGGAACACCATGACCGCCTCACGCACCGTTCGGATCGGCTCGTCGCACGGCCTGCACGCCCGCCCCGCGAAGCTCTTCGCCCAGGCGGCGAAGGAGGCGGGCATCCCCGTCACCATCGCGAAGGACTCCGGCAAGCCGGTCAACGCCGCGAGCATCCTGGGCGTCATCGCCCTCGCCGTCGAGCACGGCGACTACGTGACCCTCACCGCCGACGGCGACGGCGCGGAGCAGGTGCTGGACTCGCTCACCGAGCTGCTCACCACGGATCACGACCAGGAAGCCGCCGGATGAGCGAGCTGCGCGGAGTGGGCATCGGCCTGGGCGTCGCCCACGGGCCGGTCGTCCGCATGACCGAGGCACTGCCCGCCCCCGACCAGGCGCCGAGCACCGTCGGTGCCGACGCGGAGCGCACCCGGGTGCGCGATGCCATCTCGCACGTGGCGCAGGAGCTCACGGCCCGCGGCGAAGCCGCAGGCGGATCGGCGCAGGAG
>DAMDKH010000281.1:0-2823 GCA_032099965.1 Microbacterium sp. | reverse complement strand
CGGGCTGCGGCGTTGCGCCCCGCCGAACGCGTCGTCGCCATGCCACGCTGGGACGCATGATCGACGAACCGCTTCCCGCCGCCCTCAGCGCCGAGATCAACGCCGTTCTCGACGAGGCCGGTGTGCAGGGCGACCGCCGTCTCGTGATGAGGATGCTCCGCACCGCGATCCTCCTGGGGGAGGACGGCACGAGTCGGCTGGACCTGAAGATCGCGTCGGCCGCCCTCGCCGAGATGCGCGACGCCTTCCGCCTCTTCGCGCCGTTCCACGGCGTCCCGAAGGTGACGGTGTTCGGCTCGGCGCGTACGCGCACCGACGACCCGCTCTACCTCCGGGCCAGGGACATCGCCGCCGCGCTCGCGACGGACGGCTGGATGGTGGTCACCGGAGCCGGGCCCGGCATCATGCAGGCCGCGGCCGAGGGGGCGGGCCCCGCCCTGTCGCTGGGCGTCTCGATCCGCCTGCCGTTCGAGGAGAAGCCCGACGGCATGGTCGCCGGGCAGGATCACGTCGTCGCGATGAAGTACTTCTTCACCCGCAAGCTGATGCTCATGAAGGAGTCCCAGGGCTTCATCTGCCTGCCGGGCGGGTTCGGGACGCTCGACGAGATGTTCGAACTGCTCACCCTCCAGCAGACCGGTAAGGCCGAGCCCATGCCCATCGTGCTCCTGGATCAGACGGGCGGCACGTTCTGGCAGGGCCTGCAGGGGTTCATCGACGAGCACCTCGCACCGGCGGGCGTGATCTCCGTGGGCGACTTCGACCGCGTGGTCGTCACCGACTCCGTCGAGGAAGCGCGCGCCGAGATCACGGGGTTCTGGCGGAACTATCATTCGCTCCGCTGGATCGGCGAGACGTTGGTGCTGCGTCTGCGCCACGAGCCGACCGACGCCGAGATCGACGCGCTGAACGAGGAGTTCGGCGGACTCGTCGAGGACGGACGCATCCATCGCGCCGAGCCGCGCGGTCCCGAGATCGCCGATGCGGACGCCCTCGAGCTGCCCCGGCTCGCCCTGCACCTGCGGCAGCGGGAGGTCGGCAACCTGTTCCGGCTCATCCGGGGCCTCAACGCATTGCCCTCTGCACAGGTCGACTGAGCGGCGCCGCATGGCGACGAAGCCCCGGGCACGGTATCGTGGTACGGATGTGCGCGCGCTGTTCCGCGCCACGAGAGCTGAATAGGGAGGCCGTCATGGACATCGAACTGAGTCTGCTGCGAGGGATCGAGAAGGAGAAGGGCATCCCCTTCGACGAACTGGTCGCGATCATCGAGCAGGCGATCCTGACCGCGTACTCCAAGCACATCTCCGCCGAGGGGGATCTGCCCGAGGGCGTGCGCGTCGACCTCGACCGCAAGACCGGGCACGTCGCCGTGCTGCAGCCCGTCACCGATGAGGACGGCGCTGTGATCGGCGAAGAGGACGCCACTCCGGGCGACTTCGGCCGCATCGCCGCGTTCGCCGCGAAGCAGGTCATCAGCCAGCGCCTCCGGGACATCGCCGACGATGCCGTGCTCGGCGAGTTCCGCGGCAAGGAGGGCGACATCGTCGCCGGCGTCATCCAGCAGGGCCCGAACCCGAAGATGATCCACGTCGACCTCGGCTCCGTCGAGGCGATCCTGCCGCCCGAGGAGCAGGTGCCCGGCGAGCAGTACACCCACGGCTCGCGGCTGCGCGTCTACGTGACGAGCGTCGCGAAGGGCCTCAAGGGTCCGCAGATCACCGTCTCGCGCACGCATCCGGGCCTCGTCCGCAAGCTGTTCGCGCTCGAGGTGCCCGAGATCGCCGCGGGGCTCGTCGACATCGTCTCGCTCGCACGCGAAGCCGGCCACCGCACGAAGATCGCCGTGCGGGCGAACGACCCCGCGATCAACGCGAAGGGCGCCTGCATCGGCGAGCTGGGACGCCGCGTGCGCGCGGTGACCGAGGAGCTGGCCGGCGAGAAGATCGACATCGTCGACCACAACCCCGAGCTGGCGGCGTTCGTCGCGAACGCGCTGTCGCCGGCGAAGGTCACGAGCGCGTTCATCCTCGATGCCAACACGAAGGCGGTGCGCGCGCTGGTGCCGGACTACCAGCTGTCGCTCGCGATCGGCAAGGAGGGGCAGAACGCCCGCCTCGCCGCCAAGCTCACCGGCGCGAAGATCGACATCCAGCCGGACAGCGTGCTCGACTGAGCCCGCCGGGGCTCGCTCCGCCCGGCGTGCAGGCCCCGAGGAAACCCAGGTGTAAGATGGAACCCGTACGAACATGCGTCGGTTGCCGCGTGCGTGCCTCCCGCTCCGCCCTTCTCAGGGTGGTGTCCCAGAACAACACCCTCGTCGTCGATGAGCGTGCGGTCCTGCCGGGAAGGGGCGCGTGGCTGCATCCGACGCGGGAATGCATGGAGGCCGCACTGCGGCGCCGCGCTTTCGGACGAGCACTCCGTGTGTCCGCCGCTGTGGACACGCAGACCATCGAGAAACGGCTGAACGGCTATGGAAACAAAGTGAACGGCTCGAAATGAGACCCGTCCGCGACTAATGGTCTGCCCTGTCTGGGCAGACCGCCCCAGACAGGAGAATTGTGGCTGGTAAACCACGCGTACACGAGATCGCCGCCGAACTCGGCGTCGACAGCAAGGTCGCACTTGCGAAGCTGAAGGAGCTCGGCGAATTCGTCAAGAGCCCCTCGTCCACCGTCGAGCCCCCCGTCGCCCGCAAGCTGCGCGCGGCGATCGAGGCCGACCCCTCGCTCAAGGCAGCGGCTGAGCCGGCTCCGGCCGCCAAGCCCGCTGCGGCGAAGCCTGCTGCGGCGAAGCCCGCCGGCGGCTCCGCACCCACCC
>DAMDKH010000280.1:0-2837 GCA_032099965.1 Microbacterium sp. | reverse complement strand
CATCGCCGGACGCGGGCACGTCGCGGGTGGCGGAGCGGAAGTCGTCGAGCCGCTGCAGACGGGCCGGGGTGCGCGGCGGGCGGGCGCGGAGGGCCTTCGCGTGATGGCGGATGCGCGGGATGACGCAGCCGACGAGCGACGCGAAGAGCAGCAGGTAGATCGCCGAGAACCACGGCGAGAGGTACACATCGAAGAGCTTGAGCCCGTCGAGGATCGGGAAGAGGTCGGGGTTGTCGCGCTCCCACTGCGTCACGCCGTTGGGGTCGGCCATGCGCTGCGGGAAGATCGAGCCGGGGATCGCCGCGATCGCCAGCACGAGCAGCAGGATCAGCGCCGTCCGCATCGAGGTCAGCTGACGCCATCCCCACCGGAGCCAGCCGATGAGCCCGAGGCGGGGCTGAGCGATCGTGTCATCGCCGTCGACGTGGTCGGACGGCCGCAGCGGATCGCTCGATCTGGTCTGGGTGCTGCTCACGTCGTCGTCGCTCTTCCGGTCGGGGGCGTGGTCGGGGGTGGTCGATGCGCGGCGATCAGAGCGGGAGGATGACACTGCTCATCACCGCCGTGAGTCGCGACATGATGTCGGTCCAGAGGCCGGTCACCATCAGCACGCCGAGCACGATCAGCAGCACACCGCCGATGATGTTGACGACGCGGATGTGCCGACGGAGGAACCCGATGGTGCTCGACGCCCAGCCGAAGCCGAGGGCGACGAGGAGGAAGGGGATGCCCAGGCCGAGCGAGTAGGCGAGACCGAGGAACCCGGCGCGCACCGGATCGCCGGCGTTGAACGAGAGCGCGAAGATGGCGCTCAACGTGGGACCGAGGCAGGGGGCCCAGCCGATGCCGAGCGCCACGCCCAGGAGGGGTGCGCCGATCATGCCGTACTTCGCGTCGACGTGGAATCGCAGCTCGCGCTGCGCGAAGCCGAACAGCCCGAGGAAGACGAGCCCCATGAGCACGACGACGGCCCCGAGGATGCGCGTGACGAGCTCGCCCCACTGGATCAGGAAGACGCTCGCCACGCCGCCGAACGCGGTGAGGGCGACGAACACGGCGCTGAAGCCGAGGATGAACAGCAGCACGCCGAGCACCGTGCGGCCGCGGGTCGGCATCGTCGCCTGGCCCGGAGCGGACGCTGCGGAGCGAGGCGTGACCGAGCCGCCGAGGAAGCCGAGGTAGCCGGGGACGAGCGGCAGCACGCAGGGCGAGAGGAACGAGATCAATCCGGCGAGCATCGCGACGGGGATCGCCAGCCAGAGCGCCCCCGAGCCGATGATCGCTTCGGGGTTCACGGGGTCTCCGCGAGCGCGTCCTTGACGAGCGTGGACAGGATCGACGTCCCGTCGATGGGCCCGATGATGCGCGCGGCGACGCGCCCCTGCTTGTCGAGCACGAGCGTGGTCGGCGTCGCCTGGATGGGCGTGACCTCGGCGAAGGCGAGCTTGGCCTGGGCGGTGTCGACGTCGATGAGGCTCGGGTAGGTGACGCCGAACTCGGTCGAGAAGGCCTGGGCGGTGTCGGCCTGGTCGCGGGTGTTGATCCCGATGAACGACACCCCGTCGTCGCCGTACTCCTGCCAGACGGCTTCGAGGTCACCCGCCTCGACGCGGCACGGCGCGCAGCCGGCGTACCAGAAGTTCACGACGGCGACCTGTCCGGCGATGTCCGCGCTGTCGAACGCCTCTCCGCTCTCGTCGACCCCGGAGAACTCGACGGGCTCTGCGCGCTCGGCCTCGGGGATCTCGACGATGGCGCCGTCTGCGGCGATGTAGCCTGTGTTCTCGCCGCTCAGGAACGACTCGCTCACGGCATCCGGAGCGCATGCGCTCAGGCCGACGGCGAGCACCGCGGCGAGGGCGGCTCCGATCGCACGCCGGGAACGGCGGATGCGGGAGGGCCTGCTGCCGCGGATCGGAAGAGTCCTCGAGGCGAGTGGCACAGTGAGGAGTTTACGCCGGGATTCCTATGCGTCGGCCGGATGCGAGCTCGCCGAGGGCCGCCTCACGGGCGGGTCAGAAGCGTGCGAGGACGTCGTCGACTCCGGCGCGGAAGCGCGGACAGGTGGCGATGTCGTGCGACCGGCAGCGGAGGGCGTGCTCCGTCATCGCGCGCGACCGGCGCATCTCCTCCATGCGTCGATCGATGTCGTCGATGTGCGCCTGCAGCACCTGATGGCGCCCCCACGTGCTGTCGTCGAGCAGCGCCGCGATCTGATCGAGGCTCATGCCGGCCGCCTTGCTGCGCTGGATGACGGCGATCCGCACGACGTCGTCCTCGCCGTAGCGCCGCCGGCCGGCGTCATCCCTCGCCGGGCGGAGCAGCCCGACCGCCTCCCAGTGCCGCAGCACGTTCGTGGGCAGCCCCACACGGTCGGCGACCTCGCCGACGGACCAGGGATGCGCGTCGCTTGACTTCATGTCGACATGAACTCACACAATGGCGGCAGATGCAAACACCCCCGGTCGGAAGGACCTCCCCCCATGTACGACGTGATCGTGATCGGCGCCGGCCCCGCCGGCCTGCAGGCAGCGCTGACCCTCGGGCGGATGCACCGCTCGACACTGCTGCTCGACTCGGGCGAGTACCGCAACGGCACCGTCCGGCACATGCACAACGTGGCGGCGAACGACGGCGCCTCCCCGGCCGAGTTCCGGGCGACGGTGCGCGCCGAGCTGGCCGCGTACGCCGACGTCGAGGTCCGGGATGCGCGGGTCGCCCGCATCGACGGCGCACAGGGCGCCTTCGAGGTGCACCTCGACGACGGCGCCGCCGTCGAGGCGCGACGCGTCATCCTGGCCACCGGCATGGCCGACGAGCTGCCGGACATCCCCGGA
>DAMDKH010000279.1:0-2842 GCA_032099965.1 Microbacterium sp. | reverse complement strand
GGGGTGCCTCCGGCCGCCGCGCATCCCGTCAGCCCGGCTCCCGCCAGTGCGAGCACCACCGCTCCCGTCGCGAGATAGCCCGCCCGGACGCGCGGCGGGCGGGAGGAATCGCGACGGGAACGGGAGGGAACGGGCATAGGGGGACGATAGCCGACCGGGACGACGGGAATACGGACCGGGAGGGGGTGGTTAGATATACATGCACTTGCATGTAACTCGGAAGGATCGCGCATGACCCCCACCTACAACGTCGGATACCTCGTCGGCAGCATCTCGTCGACCTCGATCAACCGCCGCCTCTCCCGGGCGCTCGTGAAGCTCGCGCCGCAGGCCGGTCTGAACCTCACCGAGATCCCCCTCGCCGACCTGCCGTTCTACTCCGCCGACAACGACGGCGCCATCCCCGCCGAGGCCGCGGCCTTCAAGAAGGCGATCGAGGCGTCCGACGGCATCGTCGTCATCACTCCCGAGTACAACCGCTCCGTGCCCGGCGTGCTCAAGAACGCGCTCGACACCGCGAGCCGCCCGTGGGGCCAGAACAGCTTCGCCGGCAAGCCGTCCGCCGTCATCGGTGCCTCGATCGGAGCGATCGGCACCGCGGTCGCGCAGCAGCACCTGCGCTCGATCCTCTCGTTCCTCGCCTCGCCCGAGCTGTCGCAGCCCGAGGCTTACGTGCACATGCGCGAGGGCCTGATCACCGAAGACGGCGAGGTCACCGACGAGTCGACCACCGAGTTCCTGCTCTCGTGGCTGACCGCCGTGCACACGCACATCGCGAAGACGCTCAGCCCCGTCAGCTGACGACGCCTTTCCCGAAGGGGTCTCGACCGGATGGTCGGGGCCCCTTCGTCGTCGTCGGGCGCGGGGGAGGCGGGATGCCAAAGGGGTCTGGTCATCCGGCCGATGCTGTGGCACGCTGTTAGTTAGTTCCACTAACAATGCGCGTTGTGGAAACAATTATCGCCGTGAACACCGATGTGAACGAGGACTCGATGTCGAGAAGAACCCTGGCCGCCGCGACCGCCGCCGTGCTGATGCTCGGCATCCCGACCGCCGGCGCCGCCGCGGCTGCCGCTCCGGACGAGGAGCCGCTCTACACATTCGTGAAGGATGCCGCGGGGGCCTACGGCTACGGCACGGACCCGGTCTACACCTACCCGGGGTCGGGAGAGCAGGTGTCGATCCCCACGACGCTCGCCCCCGAGAACCGTCGCTTCTCGAGCGCCTGGGTCGGCACGATCGGCAACCTCAACTTCGGCAAGCCCGCGGATGCCGCCGACTTCGACGCGAAGTACGCCACCGTGCTCGACGACTTCCAGTCGTGGAACATGAACGCGGTCATCTTCCAGGTGCGCCCGCTCCTCGACGCCTACTACCCCTCCGAGCTCAACCCCTGGTCGGAGTTCCTCGGCGGACCGCAGGGCACCGACCCCGGCTACGACCCGCTGCAGAAGATGGTCGACGCCACGCACGCGCGCGGCATGGAGTTCCACGCCTGGCTCAACCCCTACCGCGTCACCAACACCAAGATGACGGCGCCCGCGATCCTCACCGCCCTCGGCATGACCGCCGACGAGGTGAAGGCCCTCACGATCCCCGAGTACATCGCGGAGCTCAACGCCGCCGGCATCCTCGCCGACGACAACTTCGCCGTGCAGCATCCCGACTGGGTGCTGTCGTTCGAGGAGAAGCTGTTCCTCGACCCCGGACAGCCCGAGGTACCCGCGTACGTCGCGGCGTCGGTGGCCGAGATCGTCGAGAAGTACGACGTCGACGCCATCCACTTCGACGACTACTTCTACCCGTACCGGATCACGGTCGACGGGGTGAACGTGTTCTTCGGCGCCGCGGGGGAGGACCGCGCGACGTTCGAGGAGTTCGGCCTGACCGCCGGATACCCCGACACCGCCGCGGGCATCGAGGCGTGGCGCCGCGACAACATCACCGGTCTCGTGGAGCAGGTCGACACCGTCATCGACACGCACAACACCGCCGCCGGCACCGCGGTGCAGCTGGGCATCAGCCCCTTCGGCATCTGGGAGCACAAGGCCCTGAACCCCGCGGGCTCGAACACGCCGACCGGGTCGTCGCAGACCTACAGCAGCGCGGTGTTCGCCGACACGCGCGGGTGGGTGCAGGACGAACTCATCGACTACGTCACCCCGCAGATCTACTGGAGCTTCGACCAGGCGGCCGCACCCTACGGCGAACTCGCCCAGTGGTGGAGCGACACCGCCGCCGACAGCCGCACGCAGGTCTACGTCGGGCACGCGCTGTACAAGCACGTGAACAACGGCGGCTGGGAGGCCGCCTGGATGAACCCCGAAGAGGTGCCGAACCAGATCCGCTTCACCCAGAAGCTCGACGGCATCGACGGCAGCGTGCTGTTCAGCTACAACGACATGAAGCCGAGCGACATCGCCGCGCTCCCCGCCGACCAGCAGCCGAAGCACCAGGCCAAGAACGCCGCGATCGAGCTGCTCCGCGCCGAAGCCTTCGCGTATCCGACCCTCGTGCCGGCGAAGCCCTGGCTGTCGGACGGCGTGGTTGCCGCGCCGACCGACGCGGACGTCGAAGACGGGCGTCTGACCTGGCAGGCGGGCGACGCCGCCGAAGCGCGGCAGTACGCGATCTACCGCGGCACGGGAACGGCCGAGGAGATCGTCGCCGCGGACGGCACGCTCGTCGACACGGTCTGGGCGGGCGGCGCCGCCGACCTCTCGTTCGCTCTCCCGGCGGATGCCGTCGGCTCGGCTGCCGGGGAAGCGGATGCCGTCGCCGCCGCGGCCGGTGACACGTGGGTCGTGACCGCCCTCGACGCCGCAGCGGTCGAGAGCGCCCC
>DAMDKH010000278.1:0-2845 GCA_032099965.1 Microbacterium sp. | reverse complement strand
TACGAGTCGAAGGAGATGTCCGTCCACGGCAGCAGCGAGCCGGGCAGCTCCACGCGCATGCCGGGCTTCAGGCTCAGCACGACCATCGCGTAGAACGGGAAGAAGCTGAGGATGCCGGCGATGCTCAGCCAGATCCACCGCACGACCACCCCGAGGCGCGTGGGCTCGAGGGCGCGGAACGACCGCTGACGGCGGCGACCGGCGGGGGAGGCGGGGGTGGTCGCCGGCGGCGTCGAGGTGGGCGGCGGGATCAGGGCGGTCATTTCTGCTTTCCGATCACGAGGCGCTGGACGAGGGCGACCGCGAGGGTCATGACGAACAGGGCGACGCCGACCGCGGCCGCGTAGCCGTAGTCGAAGTACCGGAAGCCCTGGTCGTAGAGCATGTAGACGAGGGAGTAGCTGGCGTTGGCCGGTCCGCCCTGGGTCATGACGTAGATGACGTCGAACACCTGGAACGCGGCGGTCGTCTCGATCACGGCGAGGAAGAAGAAGGTGGGCCGCAGATACGGCAGCACGATGTGCCGGAACCGCTGCCAGGCATTGGCACCGTCGACGAGGGCGGCCTCCTCCAGCTCCCGCGGTACGTCCTGCAGCGCGGCGATGACGATCATCATCCCGTAGCCGAAGCGCGACCAGACCCCGACGACGACGAGGGCGGGGATGACGAGGATCGTGCTGCCCAGCCATGAGCCGCCGAGTCCGAGCGGGCTCATGATCGCCGACCACGGGCCGTTGCTGGAGAAGATCCAGACGAAGATGCTCCCGGCGAGCACGAGCGAGGTGATCACGGGCAGGAAGAAGATGGAGCGGAAGAAGCGCGCCCCGCGGAACGCCCGGCGCACGCCCAGCGCCATGACGGTCGACAGCACGAGCGAGATCGGCACGGCGAAGACCGTGAAGGTAACCGTCGTTCCGAGCGCCCGCCAGAAGAGGGGATCGGCGACGAGCCGCTGGAAGTGGTCGAGCCCGCGCCAGGCGATCTCGCCGGAGATGTCGTAGTCGAACAGGCTCAGCGCGACGCCGGCGATGCTCGGGCCGAACCGGAACGCGATGAAGAGCAGGAAGGCGGGGAGCACGAAGAGGAACGCGATGCGCGCCTCGCGGCGTGCGAGCACGCGCGTCACCCGCCCCGGGGGCCGTTCAGCGGTGGATGCCGTCGTCATCTGGGGTCCTCACGAGAAGGGGGCGGGGGCGCATCGCGCCCCCGCCCGTCACGACTACTTGATCAGCGGAGCCGCGGCGGTCGCGGCATCCTTCAACGCGTCGGCCGGGGACTTCTGGCCGAGCAGCGCCGCCTGGATCTCGGGCGCGAGCACGCCCATGAGCGCCCGGGAGCTGGCGTCGAGCTCACCCACGGTGGTGTCGGGCACGTACTTCTCGACCTCGCCGAGCAGCGGGTCGTCGGCGTAGAGCGGCTCGGTGGTGCTGAGGGCCGAGAAGTATCCGGCGGCGGTGAGGTAGGGCTCGATGATGTCGGCGCTGGTGGCGAACTCCGCGAACTCGGCGGCGGCCTCCGGGGCCTTCGAGCCGGCGAGCACCGAGAGCGACCCGACGGTGCCGTAGGCGATCGACTCCTCCTCGGTGAGCGGTGCGAGCACCTTCACGTTCTCCTCGCCCCAGAACGGCGCGACCTCGGTGACGGCGTTGTTCCACGTGCAGGCGACCTTGCCCTGCGCGATGGCGGTCTGCTCGAGCGGCACGTTCGTCGTGAGGGCTTCGGGGTCGAGAGCGCCCTGCTCGGCGAGGTCGCTCACGAAGGTCAGCGCCTCTTCACCGGCCTTGCTGTCGAAGCCGACCGCGCCGTCGTCGTACACCTGGCCGCCGGCCTGCCAGAGCAGCGGGTAGAAGGTGAGGTTGAGGGTGTTCTCGGCGGAGGCCGGGTAGTTCAGCACGTACATGTCGGCGGCGGTGAACTTCGGCGCGATCTCGAGGATGTCGTCCCAGGTCTCGGGGTACTCGGTGACCCCTGCCGCCTCGAACGCGGCGGCGTTGCAGATGAGCGGCTGGGCGCTCGTGAGCAGCGGTGCGCCGAGGATGTCGCCGTCGATGGTGACGGAGTCCTTGACGTTGGGGAGCAGGTCGTCCTGGCGCTGGGCGCTGAGCAGGTCGTTCAGCGGCGCGATCGACTTCTGGTAGGCCGCCAGCTGGTCGGGGATGAGGTAGACGAGATCGGGGCCCTTGCCCGCGGCGATCGCGGTCTGCAGCGCCTCGTCGCGGTTGGCCCAGGGGAAGATCTCGTAGTCGACGTTGACGTCGTCGTGCTCCTTCTCGAACTCGGCGATCGTCGAGTCCCAGAAGTCCTTGTGCGCGGCCTCGTCGGCGATCACGGGATAGAGCCAGACGGTGATGTCCTTCTGCCCTTCGGCCGCGCCCCCACCCCCGGCCGAGCATCCGGCCAACAGGGCGACGGTGGCGAATCCGGCGACGACGCCGGTGGTCTTGTTGACGCGCATGGTGCTCCTTTGCTGTCCCGTGCTGAGTACGGTTCATTATGACACTAGGGTGGGATAATTCGTCAAGGACAACTTCCCACCGGTATGTTTCGGCCGCGTTTCCAGGGCGAGAACAGTTGCTCTTGATCTGAGAATTCAGTGTGCTAATTTGATCGCACCTGCTGACGCACCGAGGAGAGGACTGCACATGGGAGTGCCGGGCCACCTGTCGATCGTCGCGCGATCAGCCCTCCAGCTGCGCGACGGCGCCCCGGCCACGGTCGCCGCCCTCGCGCGCTCCCTCGAGATCTCGCGCACCTCGGTCGAGAACGCCGTGGCGGTGCTCGCCGAGTCGGGCCTCGTCGTCGACGCTCCCGCCGCGGGCACCGGAGGAGCCGGGCGACCGGCCCG
>DAMDKH010000277.1:0-2846 GCA_032099965.1 Microbacterium sp. | reverse complement strand
CGCCCCGGAGCCGCGCGGCGCGCTCGGCGAGCAGGCGCTCCAGCTCGGGCGTGGGCCGCAGCTCGTCCGACTCCGCGGCGCGTCGCACGGCCGCCGCGGCCTCCTCGACCACCCAGCGGCGTGAACCCAGAGGATCCAGAGGCCACAGCAGCGTCGAACCGGGCCCCTCGTACGGGTTCTCGTCGGGGTCGACCGGCTCGATGGGGTCCAGACCGAGGACCGTCATCGCCTCGACCAGGAACGGGCTCGGCGTTCGGGGCGCCTTCTGGCCGGCCCAGTGCGCGCCGCTCAGGAGCAGGTCGGTGCGGGCACGCGTGACCGCGACGTACGCCAGCCGCCGCTCCTCCTGCTGCTGGTACGCCCGGTACGCATCCTTGAAGCGACGCAGCGCACCGCCCTGCGGATTCGCCTTGGTCACCCCGCCGGACAGCGAGGACTGCGCGAGGGTCTGCCTCTTGCGGGGGTCGCTCTCGTCGCCGATCGCCGCCTCGGGGTCCCAGGTGAACCGTGGAAGCGCGGCGCTGTCACCGCGCAGAGCGAAGGGCACGACGCCGAACCCGAACCAGCCCGACGTGTCGGAGACGCGGCTGGGGAGTTCATCGACGACGAGGCGGACCACCGCGACCGCGTCCCACTCGAGGCCCTTCGAGCCGTGGATGGTGAGCAGCTGCACGACTCCGGGTTCGGGAGGTTCCGGCCGAGGCATGAGCTCGTCGGTGCGCTCCGCCTTGTCGAGCCAGGCGAGGAGACTGCCGATCGTGCCGCGGTCGTCGGCGGCGAGGAAGGCGCGCACCTCGTCGGAGAACGCGCGCAGCTGCGTCGCCGCGAGGCGTGCCGGCCCGCGCGTCTCGTTCGCCGCGAGCTCGATATCGAGACGGAGCTCCAACTCGATCAGACGCAGGAGTTCGGGCAGCGGTTGAGACGACGCGCGGCGCAGTCGCTCGAGCATC
Organism: Microbacterium sp.; assembly: GCA_032099965.1. Taxonomy (GTDB): domain Bacteria; phylum Actinomycetota; class Actinomycetes; order Actinomycetales; family Microbacteriaceae; genus Microbacterium. The sequence goes on along the minus strand of DAMDKH010000277.1, from coordinate 1,896 downwards.
TCCCCTGCGGCACGGATGCGGGCGCGGCCGGCGGGAGTGATCCCCTCCAGGAGGCGGTAGTCGTCGCGGACGGCGCGCACGACATCGACGGCGTCGATGATCGACACCGCCTCGTCGGCTCCGCGCGACGACCGCAGCCGCACCCGCACCTCCTCGGGAAGGGGCATCATGCCGGTGTCGCGCTCCGACAGCGTGCGGCCCAGCTCGTACAGGGCGGCCATGTCGGCCACGCCCACCGCGAAACGCGGACCCGTGAGCAGGCGGATGAGCGCGGAACCGGCCGTCGGGTCGTGCACCACGCGCAGGGTCGACACGACGTCGACCACCTCGGGCGTGGCCAGCAGACCGCCGAGGCCGAGGATGCGGTGCGGGATGCCCCGCGCGGCGAGGGCCGCGGCGAAGGTCTGCATGTGCCGCTTGGACCGGAACAGGATCGCGCCGGTGTGCGGGCGCCCGGCGACGACCGGGTCGTGGGTGGACCGCCGGTCGAGGAACCACCCGGCCACCGCCTCGGCTTCCTCGTCGACCGTGAGGGGGAACCGCACGTCGACGGCGCCGTCGCCCGATCCCGGCCGCGGCTCCAACGGGGGGACGTCGAGCCCGGGGCGCTGCAGCGGCTCGAGCACGCGGTTGGCGATATCGAGGATGCGGCGGTCGTTGCGCCAGCTGGTCATGAGGCTGTAGGTGCGCGCCGACGTCTCTCGCGCGAAGGCTCCGGAGAAGGCGTAGAGGTTGTCGGCGCTGGCGCCCCGCCACCCGTAGATCGATTGGTGGGGATCGCCGACCGCCATGACCGGTGCGTCGTGGAAGAGCGCGGCGAGGAACCGTGTCTGGATGACGGACGTGTCCTGGTACTCGTCGAGCAGGACGACGCGGTGCTGCGCGCGGAGCTCGGCGCGCACGTCCGGCGCGGCCTCGATGATGTCGTACGCTCCCCCGACCTGATCGGCGAAATCCAGCACACCCCGCCGCTGCTTCTCGGAGATGTAGTCGCGGACGAGACGCAGCAGCGTCGGCAGCGCGAGGAGGTTGGCGGCCGCCTTGTCGACGTCGCCGTTGCCGCGGAACGGTTCGAACGACGCGGCGGTCTCCGCCGCGATACGCTCCGCCGCCGACAGATCGACCCGGTGGTCGAGCACGTCGCCGGCCAACCGCTGCACCGCGTCGATCACGGTGCCCAGGGCGTAGTCGATGCCCTCCAGTTCCGGCAGGTCGGCGGCGAGCACGACGTCGCGGGCGAGCATCCACGACGCGGCCTGACTGAGCATGGCGACGTCGGCGTCGCGCCCGATCCGGGCGGCGTGCTCGCGCACGATGCCGTCGGCGAACGCGTTGTAGGTGGAGACGCGCGGACGGATCAGGAGGTCCTCGGCGGATCTCGGCGCCGAGGCATCCCACCCCGTCGCATACGTCACGGCCAGCTCGTCGAGGACCTGGGATCGCACGAGCTCGCGCTGACGGCCCGGTGCGGTCGCGTCGACGCGCGCGAGCGCACCGGACCCCACGATCTCCGGAACATGGGGAAGGAGCCCGCGCCGGCCGTACTCGTCGATCACGGCGAGACGGTGACCGATGCGCTCGGCCAGCTCGCCGGCGGCCTTGCGCGTGAAGGTGAGGCCCAGGATCTCGTCTCGGCGCACATGGCCGTTCGCCACGAGCCACACGACGCGGCCCGACATCGTCTCGGTCTTGCCGCTTCCCGCACCCGCGACGACGAGGGCGGGCTCCGGAGGCGCCTCGATGACACTCTGCTGCGCGGGCGTGGGCGACGGCTGCCCGAGGGCGGCCGCCACGTCGGTCGCGGAGATCCCGTGCCCGCCGTCCCAGGCGCTCACGCGCTCACCGCCGGCACCGTGTGGATGCGGCAGGGCTGCAGTCGACGCTGCGTGTCGGCGC
>DAMDKH010000276.1:0-2850 GCA_032099965.1 Microbacterium sp. | reverse complement strand
GGTCCTGAGTTGTGGCGACCGCGGTCGGCGCACAGGCGGTCGGCGCACGACGCGGTCGGCGCACAAGACGGGTCGGCGCACGAGACGGGGGGGCGACGTCAGCGCAGCGCGATCGGCCCGAGCACCTCACGGCGGAGGTCGCGCACCCACACCGCACCGTCCACCCGACGCTCGGCGCGGGTCGCGAAGCGATAGCGGTACGACACCGCACGCACCCACCGCGGCGGGGCGCCGTCGAACGGGTCGTGCCGCAGCAGGGCGAGGGTCGGAGCATCCGCCTCGAGCAGTCGGATCAGGAACACCGTGAACCAGTCGTCGAGCGAGCGCCCGAGGGGCAGGAACCACATCAGCCAGTCGAGGCGCAGGTGGTACGGCGCGAACTGCCGGGGCACACGACGCACGTCGCCGGGCTTGCCGCGGAATTCGTACTCCTGCCATCCGCTCGCGCCGTCGGCATCCTCCGTGCCCTCGACGACGATCTCGATGCGCTCCTTCGTGACCGTGCCGAATGCGCCGTAGGCGTTGGCGAGCTGCCAGCGGTTGAAGCTCGCGTTCATCAGCTGCCGACGGGCGAACAGGTTGCGCAGCGCGGGCCAGCTCAGCACGACGTACAGCAGGCCCACGGCCGCGGTGAGGACGAACCAGGGCAGCGGGATGCCCGGCCACGGCCCCGCCTCGACGGACGCATGCCCGATGCCGGGCAGCCCGATCGCCGAGAACGCGATCACGATCGTCGCCCCGTTGAGCCAGGCAAAGTTGCCGGTGACGACGAGCCAGGCCTGCGTGACGATGACGATCAGCGCGGCGACCGCCCCGACGATCTGCGGCACGGGACCGTCGACCCCGATCGACAGCAGCGGTGCGAACAGGAGGAACGGCACCCCCAGCTGTGCGACGTGGTTGCCGACGACCTCGACGCGGTGGAACCACGCGGGCAGCAGGTGTGCCTGCCGGCTGAGCGGTCCGGGCATCGGCTGCGTCTCGTGGTGGTACATGAGAGCGGTGAGGTCGCGCCATTCGCGTCCGCCGCGGATCTTGATCATGCCCGCGCCGAACTCCAGCCGGAACAGCAGCCACCAGAACAGCACGATCACGACGGTCGGCGGGGGCTGGTCGTTCGATCCGAGGAACGCCGCGAGGAAACCGGCCTCGAGCAGCAGCATCTCCCAGCCGAAGCCGTAGAACGTCTGGCCGATGCTCACGATCGACAGGTACCCGAGCCACAGGGCGAGGAAGCACAGCATCGGCACCCACGGCGGGCCGAGCTGCGGGATGCCCGCGACGAGGACTCCGGCGACGACGATGCCCGCGACGCAGAGCGCCACGAGGCGGCGGTCGGTGTAGCGGACGCGAAGGAACAGGGTCGGATGCAGCATCCGCCGTCGTTCCTTCTTCTCGCCGACCCAGTCGAGCAGCGCGGGGGCGGGGAGCAGACCGTGTTCGCCGAGCAGGGGCCGGAACTGGTTCAGCGTCGAGATGAAGGCGACGAGGTAGAGCGCCGCGATGCCCCGTTGCAGGACCTCGCGGGCGAACCCGTAGTCGACCGCCGCGAACCCGTCCACTCCGCCAGGCTACGCCCGCGGTCCGCGGCGCCGGGGAGGGGGTTGCGCCCGCCCCCTCCGGCGGAGAACGCACCGATGGGCGGAGGATTCACGACGAATCCTCCGCCCATCGGCGAGTAGTCCGCCCCGCGCGGGGCGAAGAAGAAGAGTCAGATCACTCGACGACCCAGTCGAAGTCCGAGCCGTTCTCCTCGAGCCAAGCCGTGACGGCCTCGGCTTCCTTGCCCTCGCCGTACTCGTTGACGACCATGTCCTCCAGCGAGCCGTACTGGGCGTCGTCGAGCTTGATCTTCTCGATCAGCTCCGCCGCCTCGGGGAACTCGTCGGCGAAGCCCTTCGTGCCGAGGAAGTGCAGGCTCTCGGCCTCACCCATCGCCCCCTGGGGGTCTTCGAGGTCCTTCACGGGGAAGGCGTCGTTGGCCCAGAAGGGGCGCCACAGCGTCACGACGATGTCCTGCTGCGCATCGGTGGCCGACTGCAGCTGCGTCAGCATCGCGGCGGTCGACGAGGTGACGAGCTCGTACTCGCCGTCGAGGCCGTACTCGGGCAGCATGCTCTGGGTCTGCGCGGTGAGACCGGCACCCGGCTCGATGCCGTAGATCTTGCCGTCGAACTCCGCGCCCTTGCCGACGAGGTCTTCGATCGAGTTCAGCTCGGAGTACTCCGGCACCGCGATCGTGAGCTTGGCGTTGTCGTAGTACGCGCCGAGGTCTTCGATCTTGTCGCCGTACTCGTCCATGTAGGACTTGTGGGTCAGCTCGGGCCACGCCGACGGGTAGATGTCGACATCGCCCTGGGCCAGGCCGGTGTAGAGCGGACCCGCCTCGGTCAGCGTCTTCATCTCGACGGTGTAGCCGATCTTCTCGAGCTGATCCTGCAGCAGGTAGGCGGTGCTGAGGCCGTCGGTCCAGGCCGGCAGGTAGCCGAGCGTGATCGTGCCCTTGTCGCCCGAGCCGGAGCCTCCGCCGCTCGAGCCGGATCCGGTGCCGCCCATGCCGTCGCCGCTGCAGCCGGCGAGGGTCAGGGATGCTGCGGTGCCGAGGGCCGCGATCGCCAGGAACTTCTTCTTCATGTGTGTCTCACTCTCGTTACGTATGGATTGCTGTGGTGATGCTGCGGGCTCGATATGTCGGCTTCCCGAGCCTCGGGAGGTGACATATCGATCCCGCGGAGGGGAAGTCAGGCTGTGGTGATCGGCGCACGGCGGGGCGAGGCGGCCTCGCGCTCCGCCTGCGTCGACGCCTCGGACGCACCGGCTGCGGCCGGGCCGGATGCCGTCGCCGTGCGC
>DAMDKH010000275.1:2547-2853 GCA_032099965.1 Microbacterium sp. | reverse complement strand
CCCGATCGCCGACGCGCTGCGCGGCTGATCGGACGTCGGTTCGGCGTCAGGCCGCCACCGGGGTCGCGGCGCCGAGCCAGGCATCCAGCAACGCAGCGCGAAGCGCGGAGCCCCGCTCCGCGAACCCCCGTTGGCGGCGCACGTACTCCGCTTTGCCCTCCGCCGTCTCGATGCGCACGGGGGTGATGTCCCATGCGGACAGGTCGTAGGGGGCGGCCTGCATGTCGAGCAGACGGATGTCGCGGGCCAGCTCGAACGTGTCCAGCAGCAGCTCGCCCGGCACCAGGGGGCCGAGCTTGGTCGCCC
>DAMDKH010000275.1:0-2527 GCA_032099965.1 Microbacterium sp. | reverse complement strand
GGCGTGCAGGCACCCGGGCTGCTCGCGGGCGGGCTGATCGTCGCGCGTCAGCGCCGTGCGGTTGCGGGGGACCGCGTCGGGGGTGAAGAACCGGAAGGCGTCGAAGTGCGTGCAGCGGAGGTCGTGCGCCTCGACGACCGCGTCGGTGCCCGCGCGTCCCAGCCGCAGCGGCACCGCGTGCCGGTGCTCCTCGGTGCGGTAGACCATGGCCCACTCGTGCAGCCCGAAGCAGCCGAACTGCCCGGGGCGCGACCCCGTGCGCCGGAGCATCAGCTCGATCAGTCGGGCCAGCTCCCGCTTCTCCCGGGCGAACGTCGCGGCGTCGGGCACGACAGCGCCGTCGGTCCTCCCCGGGGCGTACCACCGCCACGCGGCGCGTTCGCCGGCATCGAGCAGCTCGACACCGGTGCCCGGGTGCCAGCGACGCAGCTGCGCCGGCTTGGAGGAGTAGTAGGTGAAGAGGAAGTCCCAGACGGGATGCTTCACTCCCGCCGCGGTGCGAGCGCGGTGGTCGGCCGTGAGGGCGTCGGCGCGCTCACGATGGGCGTCCTCGCGGGTCGTCCACACGCTGCGGGGGAGGGGCATGTCAGTCGAGGATGCCGGCTTCGCCGAGCAGGTCGCGCAGTCCGGCCCCGTCCTCGGCGCTGACCCAGGGGGCGACCTTCTCGGAGTGCGGTTCTCCGCCCGCGCGTCCACCCGCCAGCACGGCTTCGGCCGGGAGGAGACGCCGGATGGCGACGCCGGCCACGGAGTCGGGGTGCTCGTCGAGGAACTGCGAGTAGATGGCCTCGTCGTGCTGTCCGTCGTCGCCGATGAGCAGCCACTTGACGTGCGGGAACTCCGTGGCGAGGCGGCGGAGGTTGGTGAGCTTGTGGTCACGGCCGCTGCGGAACCAGCGGTCGTGCGTGGGGCCCCAGTCGGTCAGCAGCATCGAGCCGGCGGGGAAGAGGTGACGACCGAGGAACCGGCGGAGGGTCGGGGCGATGTTCCACGCGCCGGTCGAGAGGTAGATCATCGGGGCGCCCGGATGCTGCCGCAGCAGCTGGTCGAGCAGCACGCCCATGCCCGGCACCGGGATCCGCGCGTGCTCATCGAGCACGAAGGAGTTCCAGAACGCGATGAACGGGCGGGGGAGCGCGGTGACCATGACGGTGTCGTCGACGTCGGAGACGACGCCGAAATCGGTCGACTCGGCGACGATGAAGGAGGTGCCGTCGATCGGCTCCTGGTCCTCGGTGGAGATCCGGAAGGTCTGCCAGCCGGCCTCCATGTCGACGTGGATGACGGCGTCCACGACCCCGCCGCGATCGGCGACGACCTCGTGCGTGGAGTCGCCGACCTGCACGCGCACCTTGGCGAAGCTCACCGGGATGCCCACGAAACTGCGCCACCCGCGGATGCTCGCCAGCTCGCCGTCCTTGCCCCGGCGCTGCGGCGGCACGATGAGCACCCGGCCGACGACGCGCACCCATCCGGGTCCGCCGTAGCCGGGGAAGGGGACGACGGTCGCCGTCCGTCCGCGCTTTCGGGCACGACCCTCCCGCCAGACGTGGAAGCGGTGCTCGAGTCGGGCGAACCAGTGGATGCGAGGGGCCGGAGGTGCGGAGGCCATTGCCTCAGTCTTTCACGTCCGTCCCGGCATCCGCGTCGTGGGCGTCGAGATGCCGGGCTTCGGAGCGTTCGAGGAGCTTCTTGCCGATGAACACCACGACGAGGAACACCACGATGATGCCCACGAACACGTAGCCGGCGTAGTGCACGCGGTCGACCATCTCATCGAAGGTCAGCGCGGCCAGCGAGGTGACGCTCACGTACGCGACCGCCCAGATGAGGCAGGCGGGCGCCGTCCAGGCGAGGAAGCGGCGGTAGGAGTAGTGGCTCATCCCCACGGTCAGCGGGACGAGCGAGTGGAACACGGGCAGGAACCGCGACAGGAAGATCGCGATGCCGCCCCGGCGCTGCAGGTAGCGCTCCGCGCGCACCCAGTTCTTCTCGCCGATCCGCCGGCCCAGCCAGGAGGAGCGGATGCGCGGGCCGAGCCAGCGTCCGAGCGCGAACCCGATGCTCTCGCCGAGGAGCGCGCCGATGATCACCGCGACCACCATCGCCGTGGCCTGTGCGGGACCCTGGACGCCGATCGAGGCCATGATCACGACGGTGTCGCCCGGAACGATCAGCCCGACAAGCACGCTGGTCTCGAGCATGACGGCGAGCCCGGCGACGAGGGTGCGCGTCACGGGATCGATCGACCTGATGAAGTCGAACAGCCAGGTCAGAAGGTCGTCCACAGCATGAGAATACGGGAGGAGGGGGGCCGTAGGCTGGGAAACGTGCCCGATCGTCTGAGCGCCCGCCCGCTGGACGACTGGCGTGACCCCCTCGCCCTCTTCACCCTGCTCGAGGAGCGCGAGGACGACGTGTTCTGGCTCGACGCCGGCCCCGACGCCCGCGAGGGGTGGAGCCTGGTCGGCGTCGGCGTCGGCGTCGGCGTCGGCGCGGGTGCCCTGCCGGGTGACGTGCGCGTCGA
>DAMDKH010000274.1:0-2866 GCA_032099965.1 Microbacterium sp. | reverse complement strand
GCTCGCGGCGACGGTGTGGGGCGCGGTGCTGACGCTCGTCGAGACCGGCCGCCCGACGGCGACGGGGCTGCTCGTCGAGCAGTCGTTCACGCTCCTCTCGCTCGCCGGCGGCATCGGCGTGCTGCTCTGGAGCCGCCTGCAGATCGGCGCCGCGGGCACGGCGGTGGCCTTCGGTGTCGGTGCCCTCGCGAACGTCGCCCTGACGGGCGGCAACCCCGCCAATCTCTGGAAGTACTCGTTGGCCGTGCCGGTCGCGATCATCGTGCTGGCCCTGGCGTCGACCCGGAGGCGCGGCGTCGAGCTGCTCGCCCTCGCGGTGCTCGCCGCGGTCTGCGTCGTCTCCGATTCGCGCTCCATGACGTCGTTCCTGCTGCTCGCGGGCGTCATCGTGCTGTGGCAGATGTTCCTGCGCCCGGGGGTGCGACGCCCTCGGCCGGTGCAGACGCTGGTGCTGCTCGCGGCTATCAGCCTCGCCGCATTCAGCCTGCTGCAGGCGCTGATCCTCGACGGGGCCCTCGGTGACGCGGCCCAGCAGCGCACCCAGGCGCAGATCGACACGTCCGGCTCGCTCATCGCCGGCGGGCGCCCCGAACTGGGGGCGGCGACCGCGCTCATCACCGAGCGCCCGCAGGGCTTCGGCAGCGGCGTGCTGCCCGTGTCGCACGACGTGTGGATCGCCAAGACCGGCATGAGCGAGCTCAACTACGACCCCGACAACGGCTACGTCGAGGGCTACATGTTCGGCGGGCAGTTCGAGGTGCACTCCGTGGTGGGCGACCTGTGGCTGCGTTTCGGTCCGATCGGGGCGCTGTTCGCGCTGATGCTGATCGGGGGCGCGGTGTACGCGGTCGCGCGGGCGGTATCGGTGCGCGCCGCCTCCGGTCTCGCCGTCTGGCTCACGCTGCTCGGCACGTGGGACGCGTTCTTCAGCCCGCTGCTGACGTCGTCGCGCACTCTCGCTCTGCTGTTCGCGATGACGGCGATCCCGATCGCCGCGGCGGCCGGCCGACGCGATCCGGCTACAGCTCGCCGGGACGCATCGCCTCGTCGTCGATCGCGCGGATGATGCGCTGCGCTGCGGTGTCGGGCTTCGGCTCGACGCCCACCGGCCCGCGGCGCGGCGCGTACACGACGAGCGAGTGGAAGAGGAAGCGGGCGAAGAACGCCACGATGAGCGACAGCCCGGTCGCGAGCACGCTGGAGATGTGCCAGGTCTCCACCATGAGCGCCATCACGGGGATGCGCAGGGCGGCCTCGACGTTGTTGAACGCGAACGACGCGGCGAACCGCATCCTGATCCCGCGGGCGTCCGGGCGCATGTCGTCGAACACGAAGCGCTCCTGCAGCAGGAAGTTGCCGATGATCGTCACCTCGGCGCCGATGATCGCCGCCCAGATGTAGGGCACCCCGGCCACGGTCAGGGCCCACATGATGGCGAGGTTGGCCACCGCGCCGATGATGCCGATGAGGGCGAACAGCGACATCTTGCCGAAGCGCAGACGGGCGAGGTGCGCGATGAAGGTGGCGCCCTGGCGGAGGCTCGCCTTGGAGGTGCCGTGGCGCCGCTCGGCGAACTCCATCGGCACCTCGGCGATGCGCAGGTCGGTGCGGGCGAGGATCTCGAGCAGCACCTTGAAGCCCTGCGGGCGGAGCGCGGCGAGGTCGAGCCGGCGGCGGTCCACGAGGAAGAATCCGGTCATCGGATCGGTGCTGCGCGCGAGTCGGCGGGGGAACATGGCGCGGGTCAGCCAGGTCGCCGCGCGTGACACGCCGAAGCGCACGGCCGTTCCGAGGCCGCTGGTGTCTCCGCCGCCGATGTACCGCGAGGCGGCGACGACGTCGGCGTCTCCCTCCGCGTAGCGCTCCAGGAGCGTGGGGAGCAGCTCGGGCGGGTGCTGCAGGTCGCCGTCGATCACGATGCACACGTCGGATGCCGCGGCGAGCAGCCCTGCGACGACGGCACCGCCCAGACCGCCGGTGTTCTGCGTGCGGTGGATCACGCGCACCGGGAGGGGCGCATCCGCGGCGACACGGGCGATCTCGTCGGCGGTGTCGTCGGTGCTGTCGTCGACGAACAGGATCTCGGCGTCGGCATCCGGCAGAGCGCGCGCGACGCGGTCGACGAGCTCGGCGACGTTGTCGCGTTCGTTGAAGGTCGGCACGATGACCGTCACGCTCGTCCCCATGGCGCCCCTTCTGCCGCGACTGCGGCATCCATCGTGTCATGGCTTGCTGCGAGCCGGAAACCGACCTCGTTCCCCCGTTCGACGAGAGAGTGCTCGCACCGGCGCCCCCGTGGGGCTAGACTGGCGCGATCGGCTGTGGGAGCCGACGGCGGATGGGGATCCGCCTCTGGGGAAACACTGATCTGGGGAGATCATGGGGACGCGTATCGGTTACGCCGCGGGAGCATTCGACTTGTTCCACGTCGGCCACCTCAACCTTCTGCGCCACGCCAAGCAACAGTGCGATGTCTTGATCGCCGGCGTCGTGAGCGACGAGATGCTGCGGCAGGTGAAGGGCATCGAGCCCGTCGTGCCGACCGCGGAGCGCGCCGACATCGTGCGGCACATCTCGTTCGTCGACGGCGTTCACGTCGAGACGACACCCTCGAAGATGGATGCCTGGCGCGATGTCGGGTTCACCCACTTCTTCAAGGGTGATGACTGGCGCGGCACGGAGAAGGGGCGGCGGCTGGAGCGGGAGTTCGGACTCGTCGGAGTGGAGGTGGTGTACTTCCCGTACACCGCCCACACGTCGAGTTCGGCCCTGCGGCGTGCGCTCGACGCGATCACGGCCGGCGCGACGGTGGGACCCGTCGCGCTGGCCGGCTCGGGCTGACGCGGGGCTCAGCTCGCCACGCCGA
>DAMDKH010000273.1:491-2869 GCA_032099965.1 Microbacterium sp. | reverse complement strand
CTCCCCCGACGCGGTCAGCGCGTCAGACGGGCGATCGCCTCGTCGACCGACACGGCGTCGCGGGTGCCGCCGGCGCGGTCCCAGAGCTCGACCTGGCCGTCGGCCGCACCGCGCCCGACGATCACGATCTGCGGCACGCCGACCAGCTCGGCGTCGCCGAACTTCACTCCCGGCGACACCTTCGGTCGGTCGTCGTAGAGCACGTCGAGCCCCGCCGCCTCCAGGGAGGCGGACAGCTCGGCAGCGACGTCGAACGCCACCTGGTCACGGCCCGCCGCGACCACCTGCACGTCGAAAGGCGCCACCGAGGCGGGCCAGATGAGGCCCTTCTCGTCATTGTTCAGCTCGGCGATGATCGCGAGGATGCGGGTGACCCCGATGCCGTACGACCCCATGGTGACGGTGACGAGCTTGCCGTTCTCGTCGAGCACCTTGAGACCCAGCGCCTCGGCGTACTTGCGGCCGAGCTGGAACACGTGACCGATCTCCATGCCACGGGCGAGCTCCACCGGACCGGACCCATCGGGCGCGGGGTCACCGGCCCGGACGTTCGCGATCTCGACGATGCCGTCGGCCTCGAAGTCGCGCCCGGCCACGACCGAGTGCGCATGCTTCTGGTCGACGTTGGCTCCGGTGATCCAGCTCGTCCCCTCGGCGACACGGGGATCCACGAGGTAGCGGATGCCCGTCGCGGACTCCTCGCCCAGCACGGCGCCGGTCGGCGACCACGGACCGATGTAGCCCTTCACGAGCAGCGGGTGGTTCTCGAAGTCCTCGGCGCCGGCGGTCTCGACCTCGGCCGGCGCGAACGCCACCTCGGCGCGCTTCTCGTCGACCTCGCGGTCTCCGGGGATGCCGACCACGACGAGCTCGCGCGAGCCGTCGAGATGCGTGAGCGCGAGCACCACGTTCTTCAACGTGTCGGCCGCGGTGTACTCCCCCTCGAGCACCGCGTTCGCGTGGGCGACCAGCGTGTCGATGGTCGGAGTGTCGGGCGAGTCGAAGATCACCGGCGACGCCTCCGCGTCGAACGGCACGGCCGCAGGCACGGCGGTCGTGAAGGCCTCGACGTTCGCGGCGTACCCGCCCGCGCTCCGCACGAAGGTGTCCTCGCCGACGGGCGTGGGGTGCAGGAACTCCTCGCTCCGCGAACCGCCCATCGCCCCGGCGTCGGCCTGCACGATGGCGTACTCGAGCCCGAGACGCTGGAAGATCCGCTCGTACGCGTCGCGCTGGGCCTGGTAGCTGGCGTCGAGACCGGCATCGGAGGAGTCGAAGGAGTAGGCGTCCTTCATCGTGAACTCGCGGCCGCGCAGGAGGCCGGCGCGCGGACGCGCCTCGTCGCGGTACTTGTCCTGGATCTGGTAGATCGTCAGGGGAAGGTCCTTGTACGACGAGTAGAGGTCCTTCACGAGGAGCGTGAAGGCCTCCTCGTGGGTGGGGGCCAGGAGGTAGTCGCCGCCCTTGCGGTCCTGCAGGCGGAAGAGCAGGTCGCCGTATTCATCCCAGCGGCCCGTCGCCGCGTACGCCTCGCGGGGCATGAGCGCCGGGAAGTGCACCTCCTGCGCACCGGCGTTCGCCATCTCCTCGCGCACGATCTTCTCGATGCGCGCCTTCACCCGGAGCCCGAGCGGGAGCCAGGCGAAGATGCCGGCGGCCTGGGGCCGGATGTAACCGGCCCGGATCAGCAGCCGATGGCTGGCGACCTCGGCGCCGGCCGGGTCTTCGCGAAGGGTGCGGAGGAAGAAGTTCGAGAGACGAGTGACCACGGGCCAAGTCTAGTGACCCGTGGTCGCCCGTCCTGCGCGGGTGCTTCAGTTGAGGGCGGGCAGACCCGACGGCACGACACCGCCCGCGTAGAGGCTCTCCGCCAGCTCCTGCAGGGCCGTCAGGGCGACGCGCTGCGGGAGCGGCCCGTACGAGATGCGCGCGACGCCGAGCTTCTCGTACTCCGACGCGGCGAGCGCTCCGGGCAGGCCGATGACGCTCACCTTGCGCTCGCCGATTCCCTCGACGAGTCGTCGGGTGACGCTGGCGTCGAGGATTCCGGGGACGAACACCGAGGTCGCGCCGGCGTCGAGGTAGGCCCGTCCGCGCTGGATGGCGTCCGCGATGCTCTGCTCGACGGGGCGTCCGCCCGCGCGCACGAAGGCGTCGGTGCGGGCGTTGAGGGCGAAGGGCACGCCTTCCGCTTCGGCGGCGGCGATGACGGCCTCGACGGCGGCGACGGATTCGCCGAGCGGCTTCAGGCGGTCTTCCACGTTGGCGCCGGCGATGCCGGCCGCGATGGCCAGGCGGGTCGTCTCGCCGGCGTCGCCGTAGCCGTCGTCGAGGTCGGCGGGCACGGGCACCGAGACCGAAGCGGCGATCCGGCCGAC
>DAMDKH010000273.1:0-367 GCA_032099965.1 Microbacterium sp. | reverse complement strand
GCAGGCGGAGACGACGTCCCACACGTTCACGACTCGGAGGATCTCGGGGGCGTCATACAGTGCGACGAGGCTCTGGGCCTGGGATGCAGTGGTCATGCCGTCCACGCTAACGCGATCCGGGCCGCCCTGGTCCGCGTAGTCGCCGTAGGGTGGACGCATGCCTCAACGCCGTGCGCGCGTGGCGGGATCCGCCGCCCAGACCGAGCTCGCCGCGGCGCTGGCCGCCGCCCGGGCGGAACTCGACGCCCCCGCGGAGTTCCCCCCGGAGGCCCTCGCCGAGGCGGAAGCCGCCCAGGCCCCCGAGCCCGAGCGCGACCTGCGGGATCTCCCCTTCGCGACGCTGGACCCCGCGGGATCGCGAGACCTC
>DAMDKH010000272.1:0-2884 GCA_032099965.1 Microbacterium sp. | reverse complement strand
GGCTGTCGTGGGCGCTCGGCCGGTCGAGCCACGCCGCGACCTACCTCGATCGGGCCCGGGCGATCGACCCGGACTACGGCCTCGCGGCGTTGCTGACGACGATGATCGACGCGGCCGTGCTCCCCGAGTGGACGTTCCGGCGAGCGGCCGTCGATGCTACTTGACGAGCGGGAACAGGATGGTCTCCCGGATGCCCAGCCCGGTGATGGCCATGAGCAGGCGGTCGATACCCATCCCCATGCCTCCCGACGGCGGCATGCCGTGCTCGAGCGCCCGCAGGAACTCCTCGTCGATCGGCATCGCCTCGACATCGCCGCGGGCGGCGAGCTTCGCCTGCTCCACGAAGCGCTCCCGCTGGATGACGGGGTCGACGAGCTCGGAGTAGCCGGTCGCCAGCTCGAAGCCGCGGATGTACAGGTCCCACTTCTCCACGACGCCCTCGATCGAACGGTGCTCGCGCACCAGCGGCGAGGTGTCGACGGGGAAGTCCATGACGAACGTCGGCCGCACGAGGTCGCCCTTGACGAAGTGCTCCCAGAGCTCCTCGACGAGCTTGCCGTGCGTGGCCTGCGGAGGCAGGTCCACCCCGTTCTGCTCGGCGAAGGCGATGAGGTCGTCGACGGAGTCCTGCGGCGTCACCGTGCGTCCGGAGGCCTCGGACAGCGACTCGTACATCGAGATGCGGTCCCACTCGCCTCCGAGGTCGTACTCGGTGCCGTCGGCCCAGGTGACCGTCGTCGATCCGGTGACGGCGATCGCGGCGTTCTGCACGAGCTCCTGCGTCAGCGCGGCCATCTGGTTGTAGTCCCCGTAGGCCTGGTAGGCCTCGAGCATGGCGAACTCGGGGCTGTGCGTCGAGTCGGCACCCTCGTTGCGGAAGTTGCGGTTGATCTCGTACACGCGCTCGATGCCGCCGACCACCGCCCGCTTGAGGTAGAGCTCGGGCGCGATGCGCAGGTAGAGCTCGGTGTCGAAGGCGTTGGAGTGGGTGATGAACGGCCGAGCCGACGCACCGCCGTGCTGCACCTGCAGCATGGGCGTCTCGACCTCGAGGTAGTCGTGGCTCGTGAACGTCGACCGCAGGCTGGCGTTGACGGCGGCGCGGGCGCGCACGGTGGTGCGGGCCTGCTCCCGCACGATGAGGTCGAGGTAGCGGCTGCGCACACGGCCCTCCTCGCTGAGCTCGGAGTAGGCGTTCGGCAGCGGCAGCACGGCCTTCGACGCGATCGCCCAGGCGTCGGCCATGATCGACAGCTCGCCGCGGCGGCTCGAGATCACCTCGCCGTGCACGAAGACGTGGTCGCCCAGGTCGACGTACTCCTTCCAATCGGCGAGGGATTCCTCACCGACGTTCGCGAGCGAGATCATCGCCTGGATGCGCGAACCGTCACCCGCCTGCAGCGTGGCGAAGCAGAGCTTGCCGGTGTTGCGGCTGAACACCACACGCCCGGCGACCCCCACCAGGACGCCGGTCTCCGCGCCGGCCTCGAGCTCACCGTGCTCGGCACGCAGCGCGGGGATGCTGTGCGTCACCGGCACGCCGACGGGGAACGCTCCGCCTCCGGCATCGGTCCGCCGCGCGATGAGGCGCTCGCGCTTGGCGAGACGCACGGCCTTCTGCTCGTGGATCTCGTCCTCTCCCGCCGCAGCGGGGTCGACGGGGTTCTGCTCGGGCGCGGCGGGCGCGTCAGTCATTCGGTGCTCCTCAGGAAAGTCGTTCCAGTTTACCGAGGCCGTGCAGCGCTCCGCGGCGACCGGTGGATAGCCTCGGAGCATGGCCGCCTTCCGGATGCTCCGCACCCTCGCCACGTCTGCCGCCGTCGTCCTGATCGCAGGGCTCACGGCGGTGGCGCCCGCCGCCGCGACGACGGACGACCGCTCCGCAGCGGTATCCTCCCCGAACGACCGCTCCGCCGCCCTCGCGGTCCTCGCCGATGAAGACGACTTCTCCTACGCCTCGTGGGACGCGGACTACCGGCTCGGGCTCGACGAGGAGGGACGGGCGACCCTGCACGTCACCGAGGAGATCGTGGCCCGATTCCCCGACGTCGACCAGAACCGCGGCATCGTGAGAGGGCTCGCGACGTCGTACGAGGGCGCGGGGCTCGACACCCGGGTGCTGTCGGTGAGCGATGGCGACGGCCGGGCCGTCCCCTTCGAGACCGAGACGGACGACGGCGTGCTCTACGTGCTCACCGGCGACGACGACTTCGTGCACGGACTGACCACCTACGTCATCGAGTACCGGATGCGCGACGTCATGCTCGCGGCCGACAGCGGTGTCGACGAGTTCTACTGGGACCTCCTGCCGCTCGACAGCACCCAGGCGATCGAACGTTTCTCGGCGGCGATCACCGTCGACTCGACACTCGCCGGAGCCCTCACCGGCCGCAGCAGCTGCTACCAGGGCCCCTCCGGCTCCACCGAGAGCTGCGCCATCGAGGGCCCCGTCGAGGCGGATGACGGAGTGCGGTTCCGCGTCGCCTCGGGCGAACGCGCCGCCGGCGACGGCGTGACCGTCGCGATCGCATTCGAGCCCGGCACCGCCGTGCAGCCGCCCGCACGTCTGCCGGATCCCGTCTCCGACCTCGGACCGATCGTCGGCACCGTCGGCACGATCGCGGTCTCGGTCGCGAGCTGGCTCGCCGTGCGCGGGTTCGCGAAGCGCCGCCGCACGGCATCCGGCATCGTCATCGCCCAGTACGACGTGCCCACCGATCTTCCGCCCCTCCTCGCCGCGGCGCTGCTCCCCCGCCCGAAAGCCGTCATCCCCGCCGAGATCGTGCACCTCGCCGTCCGAGGGCTCCTGCGCATCGAGGAGGGCCCGTCACCGGCGCAGCCCCGGCTCCGTCGGCTCCACACCGGCCCGGCCCCCGACCCCCTC
>DAMDKH010000271.1:0-2914 GCA_032099965.1 Microbacterium sp. | reverse complement strand
GCAGGGCGTCGACGAGCAGCGGGAGGCTCACTCCGGCCTCGGCGGCCTTGATCTCATCGAGACCGACGTAGAGGGCGAAGCCGCGCGGCGAGCGGGCGGCGGGCAGGTCGGCTGCGGCGTTCAGGGGGGCGTCGGACGCGGGGGCGGTGCGGACGGCGGGACGCTCGAGAAGGGCGGTGTTCGACATGATGATGGGTCCTCAGGACGTGAGCCGTGCGGCTCGGATGCGTTGCATGAATGACCGGGCGGGCCGGGAAGCGAGCAAGAGGGTGGATGCTCGGAGACTCAGGCCGCGCAGATAGCGCGAGAGGGAGTCGGGCGGGGTGGCTGTTCGTTCAGCGACACATTCGGCAACACATGCCAACGCGACCGGGCATCATCATCCCGGCAGTCCCGTTCGCCTCCTGGGCGGACAAAGGGCGTGCGTTGGTGGTCATGGGGGGATTATGTCCGATCGTTTCCGCCTGTGTCAAAACGACGACATCTCGGCGAGGCGGGCGTAACGTGGATGCGATGACGACCTCGACCCTCGCAGCCGGCTTCATCCTCACCGACGAGAAGGACGCCTCCCGCTTCACGCTCACGCGCGACGGGCAGCTCGTGAGCGTGCTCGACTACCGCGACGACGGGCGCACGGTCGCCCTCACCCGGGCCTTCACGATCCCGACGTTCCGCGGCCACGGCTATGCCGGGGTGGTCGTCGAAGGGGCCGTCGCCGAGATCGAGGAGCGCGGGGATCGCTCGATCGACGCGGTCTGCTGGTACGTCTCGGACTGGTTCTCCGCCCACCCCGAGAAGGCCTCGCTGCTGCGTTCTCGGTGACCCGCCGGCCGGGCGCGCCGTGTGACGCCGTGTGACGCGCGGCGTCGGCGGACGGGCCGTTCCCCCCGTCACTCCGGTGCCTCGTCGGCACGCCTCTCCCCCAATGTCGGAAGCCCTTCGTAGCGTGGGGTCATGCGAATCCTGCACACCTCCGACTGGCACATCGGGCGCACCTTCCACGGGCACTCCACGCTCGACGCCCTCGCCGAGGTGCTCGCCGCGCTCACCGCGCAGGTGCGGGAGCACGACGTCGACGCCGTCGTCGTGGCCGGCGACGTGTTCGATTCGGCCACGCCCTCCGCGGCGGCCTACACGCTGCTCGGCGACGCCCTCGTCGCGCTGCACGACACCGGGGCGGCGGTCGTCGTCACCAGCGGAAACCACGACTCCGCGGCGCGGCTCGGCTTCCAGGCGAGGCGCCTCCGCGACGGCATCCACGTGCTCACCGATCCGCTGGCCATCGCCACCCCGATCACTCTCCACGACGCCCACGGGCCGGTGCACTTCTTTGGCATCCCCTATCTCGAGCCGGCGATCGTGCGCCAGCACTGGCCGGAGGGAGACGCGGCCGGTCGTCCGCTGCGCACGCAGGCGCAGACGATGGCGCACGCGATGGCGCTCGTGCGGGGTGCCGCCGCCGAGCACGGCGGGCGCTCCGTCGCCGTCGCCCACTGCTTCGCCGCCGGGGTCGACGCCACCATCGGCCTCGAGCGCGAGGTGCGCCAGGGCGGGCTCGACGTCGTGCCGCTCGAGGTGTTCGACGGCCCCGACTACGTGGCCCTGGGGCACATCCACGGACGCAACCGTCTGAGCGACCGCGTGCGCTATGCCGGCGCACCGCTGCACTACAGCTTCGGCGAGCAGGACAAGCCGCGCGGCTCGTGGCTCGTCGACCTCGACGCTGACGGGCTCGCCGGGGTCGATTGGCTCGACCTCCCGGTGCCGCGGCGCCTCGTCACCCTCACCGGAACGCTCGACGAGATCCTCACCGCCGAGAACGTCGCGGCTCACGCCGACGCGTGGGTGTGCGCCGTCTACACCGACGCCGTCCCGAAGAGCGAGCCGATGCGGCGCCTGCGTCAGCACTTCCCCTTCTGCGCGATGGTGCAGCACACCCCCGAGCATGCGGTCGACGACGGCACCGCGTCCTATGCGGCGCGGCTGCGCACGGCGCAGAACGACGACGAGCGCATCGCCTCCTTCCTCGAGCACGTGCGCGCCGGTGTCGGTCCGAGCGAGCGCGAGCGGGAACTGATCCGCGAGGTCCTCGATGACCGCGTCCGCGAAGAGGCGCTCGTCTAGATGCGTCTGCACCGACTCGAGGTCGAGGGCTTCGGCCCGTTCCGTTCCCGGCAGGTCGTCGACTTCGATGCCTTCGTCGACGACGGCATCTTCCTCATCGCCGGCCGCACGGGCGCGGGCAAGTCCAGCATCCTCGACGCCGTCTGCTTCGGACTGTACGGCGGCGTGCCTCGCTACGACGGGGGAGAGAAGCGGTTGCGCAGCGATTACTGCGAGCCGGACGACCGGTCGGAGGTCTCGGTCGAGTTCAGCACCCCGGCCGGGCGGTATCGGGTCGTCCGCTCGCCCGAGTACCTGCGGCCCGCCAAGCGGGGGACGGGGCTCACGAAGCAGGCCGCGGGGGCGGCACTCGAAGAGCTGACCGAGTCCGGCTGGGTGGGTCGCGCCGCGCGAGCGGTCGACGTGGCGCACGCTCTCGACGAGATCCTGCAGCTCACGCGCGAGCAGTTCCTGCAGGTGATCCTGCTCGCCCAGAACCGCTTCTCCGAGTTCCTGCTCGCCGGCAGCAAGGAGCGCCAGGCGCTGCTGCGCCGCCTCTTCGGCACGGAGCGCTTCGACGACGTGCAGGCGCGCTTCGACGAGCGCCGCCGGGCCTCCGAGCAGGTGCTCGGTCAGAGCCTCGCACAGATCTCCGCGCGGCTCGACGACGCCGAAGGCATCGTGACGGCCGAAGACCTCGGTCCGTCCCCGCGCGAGCAGACGGCGCCGCCCTCCGACGATCTCCATGCCGCCGACACCCCCGCCGACACGGAAGCCGGTGCCGGTGCCGGTGCCGGTGCCGATGCCGGTG
>DAMDKH010000270.1:0-2922 GCA_032099965.1 Microbacterium sp. | reverse complement strand
CGACGACGAAGTCCTCGAGGCCGACCGCGGAGTTGACCGGGTACGCGCCGTCGACGCGCCCTTCGAGCAGCTCGCCGTGGAGGTGGCCGGCGATGGAGATGACGTCTCGGACCATCCGATGACTGTACGACATGTCGATCGGATGCGCAGTCGTTCGACAATTCGTCGGGTGCCTGTGACGGCCGACGTCTCATAGCATCGTGCCGATCGTCTCCCACCCGAAGGTTGTCATGAAAGCTGTTGTGTTCCGCGACCCCGCGTCGCCCATCGAGTACGTCGACGTCGACCTCGCGCCGCCCCGCGCCGGCGAGGTGCGCGTGCGCATCGCCGCCGCCGGGGTCTGCCACTCCGACCTGCACATCAAGCGCGGGGAGTGGGACGCCGCCGCACCGCTCGTGATGGGCCACGAGGGCTCCGGTGTCGTGACGGAACTCGGCGAGGGCGTGACCACGCTCGCCGTCGGCGACCACGTCGTGCTCAGCTGGGTGCCGCCGTGCGGCGAATGCCGCTACTGCCGCGCCGGTCACGAGGCCCGGTGCCAGAAGGTCGCGACCGTGGTGGCCCCGCTCGGGGCGCTGTTCGACGGCACCTCCCGGCTGAGCCGCGACGGTGAGCAGCTGCCCCACTACCTCGGCGTCTCCTCCTTCGCCGAGGAGGTCGTCGTGCCGGCATCCGGCGCCGTCAAGGTGCGCGACGACGCACCGCTCGACGTGATCGCCGTCGTCGGCTGCGCCGTGGCCACGGGCGTCGGAGCGGTGCTCAACACCGCCGCCGTCGAGCCGGGGTCGACCGTCGCCGTGATCGGATGCGGCGGCGTGGGGCTCAACGTCGTGCAGGGCGCCCGACTCGCCGGTGCCGAGCGCATCATCGCCGTCGACGTGCGCCCCGAGAAGACCAAGATGGCGCTGCAGTTCGGCGCGACGGACCGCCTCGACGCCTCCCAGGGCGACGCGGTCGAGCAGTTGCGCGACCTCATCCCCGACGGCGTCGACTACGCCTTCGACGCCATCGGTCGCACCTCCACCACCGAGCAGGCCATCCGGATGCTCGGCCTCGGCGGTGCCGCCGTGATCGTCGGCCTCCCTCCGACCGGTGCGAAGGCCTCGTTCGAGCCGCTGGTGCTCGCCGAGGCCGACCAGCGCATCCTCGGCTCCAACTACGGCTCGGTGCGTCCGTCCATCGACGTGCCGGCGCTGGTCGACCGCTACATGGACGGCCAGCTGAAGATCGACCCGCTCATCTCCGGACGCCGCCCTCTGTCGGAGGCGGCCGAGGCCCTCGACGACCTCGAGGCCGGTTCGGCGCTGCGCACCCTCCTCATCCCCTGAACCCTCCCGAACCCGAAACAGGAGAACCATGTCCGACACCGCTGTCGCCCCGCCCGGGGCCCCCACCGACGCGGGCCTGCGCACCGGCGTGATGAGCGGGCCCGAGCTCGCCGCTCAGGCCATCGCCAACATCGCCCCCAGCGCGGTCATCGCCTTCACCGCCGCGGCGATCTTCCTCGGCGCCGGCAACGGCACGATCTACGCCTTCGCCCTTGCGACCATCGTGATCCTCTGCGTCGGGTACTGCGTCGTGGTCTTCGCCCGCAAGCACGCGTCGGCCGGCTCGCTGTACACCTACGTCTCGAAGGGTCTCGGACCGTTCGGCGCGTTCCTCGCCGGCGTGACCCTGCTCATCGGATGCTTCGGCATCGCCGCCGCCTCCCTCAGCGGGTCGGTGAGCTACATGGGACAGTTCCTCACGATGCTCGGCGTGCCGGCGACCGGACTCGGCTGGGAGATCGCCCTCGCGATCGTGCTCGGGGGGCTGGCGACGCTGTTCACCATCCGAGGCATCCGCCTCTCCGCGCGCATCTCGCTCGTGCTCGAGCTGCTGTCGGTCGGCATCATCCTCGTGCTGCTCGTCGCCGCTCTCGCCTGGGCCGGCCCGGCGGCGTGGGACCCGGCGCAGGTGCTCGCGCAGGGGTCGTCGTTCCAGGGCATCGCCGCGGGCATGGTCCTCGGCATCCTCGGCTTCGTGGGCTTCTCGTCGGCCGACGCGCTGGGCCGTGAGGCCCGGGAGCCCTACAAGGCCATCCCGCGCGCGATCATCTGGAGCGCGCTCGGCGTCGGCATCCTGTACGTCTTCGCGGCCTACACGCAGATCGCCGTCCTCGGCGACGATCTCGGCACCGCCGCGAGCCCGCTGGAGAGCATGTCGGAGCGCATCGGGATGCCCGGGTGGTTCGCCGCCGCGCTCACCCTCGGCGTCGCCGCGTCGTTCTTCGCCGTCGTGGTCGCACCCCTGAACGTCATCGGCCGCATCGTCTACGTCATGGGCAAGGAGGGCGTGGTCGCCGAGCGCTTCGGACGCACGCACGAGGCGCACCTCACGCCGCACCGCGTGCTCGTGATCGCGGGGGCGCTCGCCGTCGCGGTCGACATCGTACTGCTGCTCGCGGGCGCCGCGACCGGCGAGATCCTCGTGTGGGTCAACACCTGGGGCACCTACGGCTACATGGTCGCCTACGCGCTCGTCGCCATCGCCTGCGTGGTCTACACGCAGCGCGCGGGCATGCGGAACGGGCTGGTGTGGGTGTGCGCGACGGTCGCCGTCGTCACGATGGGCTACGTGTTCTTCGCGAACGTGTTCCCGGTGCCGGCCTTCCCGTACAACGTCATCCCCTACGTGTTCCTCGCGACCGTGCTGCTCGCCCTGACGCGGTACGTGTTCCTCGCCCGTCGTCGCCCGGAGGTCATCGCCCGGATCGGCAACACCGAGACGAGCGCGATGGACGGAGTGGGCTGACCCCCGCCGCCCACTCCCCCCGGCCCCGACGCGACCCGAGCGCGTCGGGGCCGCGGTGTTCCCGGCCGACGCGCGTCAGCGGACGGTACGGCGGAATCCGCCCTCGAACGGCTCGACGGCGCCGGCGTC
>DAMDKH010000269.1:2623-2929 GCA_032099965.1 Microbacterium sp. | reverse complement strand
CCAGACCAGGAAGGCGACGCCGCCCCACAGCAGCAGCACCCGGCGCTTCGCCATGCCGCCGTCGAGCAGGTCGGCCGCCGAGCCGATCGACTCGGGCAGGTTGGAGACGAGGATGGCCACGACGAGCGCGATGCTCACCGGCTCGCCGGATGCCAGGCCGATGCCGAGCACGAGCTGCTCGGGGATGCCGTCGAGCAGCGCCCCGACCGCGAGCTGTCCGCCGCCCGCACTGCCCTTCTTCTTCTTCGCCGGCGCATCGAGGATGCGGGCGGCGATGTAGTACGCCAGGGCGCCGAGAGCGACGCC
>DAMDKH010000269.1:0-2356 GCA_032099965.1 Microbacterium sp. | reverse complement strand
GAGCCCCTCCTCCCACAGCTCGAACGCGATGGAGGCCATGAGGGCCCCGGCGCCGAATCCGAGCACGATGCCCAGCCACCGCGGCGGCCACGCACGCAGCAGCGCGAGCACCGCGCCCACGAACAGCGGCGCCGCAGCGACCGCACCCCACAGCACCGCCTGACCCATGAGCCCACTCTGGCACGACCGTGCGCGCATCCGCTGCTCGTCCGGGCGCGCCGGTCGGGCGGACGACTCTCGGGAGGGCCGTTCGTTCGGGAGGAGATCTCCCACATCGAAGGACTGTCGGCGGGCATCCGTCCTCCCGTTCGAGAGATCTCCTCCCGAACGGATGCGCGGAGACGGATGCACCAGCCCGTTCCTGGCGACGTCACGCATTCCGGAGCGGAACGTCGCCCGCCTTAGACTGGAGGGCATGTCCAAGGTCCTCCAGTCCCTGCCCGTCGGCGAGCGCGTCGGCATCGCCTTCTCCGGAGGACTCGACACCTCCGTCGCCGTCGCCTGGATGCGCGACAAGGGTGCGGTGCCGTTCACGTACACCGGCGACCTCGGGCAGTACGACGAAGACGACATCGCCTCCATCCCGGGGCGTGCGCTCGAGTACGGCGCCGAGGCATCGCGACTGATCGACTGCAAGACCGCCCTCGTCGAGGAGGGGTTCGTCGCCCTCGCGTGCGGCGCCTTCCACATCCGCTCCGGCGGCAAGACCTACTTCAACACCACGCCGCTCGGACGCGCCGTGACCGGCACGCTGCTCGTGCGCGCCATGAAGGAGGACGGCGTCGACATCTGGGGCGACGGCTCCACCTACAAGGGCAACGACATCGAGCGGTTCTACCGTTACGGCCTGCTCGCCAACCCGCGCCTGCGCATCTACAAGCCGTGGCTCGACGCCGACTTCGTCACCGAGCTCGGCGGCCGCAAGGAGATGAGCGACTGGCTCGTCGCCCACGACTTCCCCTACCGCGACTCGGCCGAGAAGGCCTACTCCACCGACGCGAACATCTGGGGCGCGACGCACGAGGCGAAGACCCTCGAGCACCTCGACGTGTCGCTCGAGACGGTCGACCCGATCATGGGCGTCAAGTTCTGGGACCCGTCGGTCGCCATCGACGCCGAAGACGTCACGGTCACTTTCGAGGCCGGACGCCCCGTCGCCATCAACGGCGTCGAGTACAGCGACCCGGTGGCGCTCGTGCAGGAGGCGAACGCGATCGGCGGTCGCCACGGTCTGGGGATGAGCGACCAGATCGAGAACCGCATCATCGAGGCGAAGTCGCGCGGTATCTACGAGGCCCCCGCGATGGCGCTGCTGTTCATCGCCTACGAGCGCCTGGTCAACGGCATCCTCAACGAAGACACCCTCGCGACGTACCACGAGCAGGGCCGCCGCCTCGGCCGCCTCATGTACGAGGGCCGCTGGCTCGAGCCGCAGTCGCTCATGCTGCGCGAGTCGATCCAGCGCTGGGTCGGATCGACGATCACGGGCTCGGTCACGGTGCGCCTGCGCCGCGGTGACGACTGGACCATCCTCGACACCGTCTCGCCCAACCTGTCGTACGGACCCGAGAAGCTGTCGATGGAGCGCGTGGGTGACGCCGCCTTCGGCCCGGTCGACCGCATCGGTCAGCTCACCATGCGCAACCTCGACATCGCCGACTCGCGTGCCCGCCTCGAGCAGTACGCCGGGCTGGGCCTGGTCGGCGGTGCCACCGGCGAGCTCGTCGGCCGCGTCACCGCGGGCGAGTCGGGTGAGATCACCGGATCGGTCGAGGAGGTCGACGAGAACCTCGCCGACCGCGTCGACCACGCGTCCGAGGGCGCGGCCTTCGACTCCGGCACCGACTGACGGTCGCTGCTTTCCGACGGGGCGGGTGCTACGGCATCCGCCCCGTTCGTCGTTCCGGGCGGGCGCGGCGGGGTGCGTCTCGTCGGGCGGGCTGCCACAACTCAGGACGGGCGGGCCGAAGCGGTGCAGATGGGGCCGTTTCCGGTGCTGCGGCGGCCACACGGTCCTGAGTTGTGGCGGCGTCCTCTGAACCCGCTGTGAAGCCACCCCGTTATCTTGCACACAACTGTGCACATTAAGTACACTGGTCGCATGACCACTCGCGCACCCCGCCGCGACGCGCTCGAGAATCGCGCCGGCATCCTCGCCGCCGCCCGCGCCGCCCTCTCGGCCGACCCCTACGCCTCGGTCGACGTGATCGCCCGCAGCGCCGGCCTCTCCCGCCGCACCCTCTACGGCCACTTCGACGACCGTGAGGCGCTCATCCGCGAACTCATCTCGAGCGGTGCGCAGCGCTTCAACGCCTTCGCCGCCGAGGTGAGCGACCCGGATGCCCGCGTCGCGCTG
>DAMDKH010000268.1:314-2941 GCA_032099965.1 Microbacterium sp. | reverse complement strand
CCCTCGTCGCGGCCGCCGCCGCCGAGCACGCGCGCAGCGCCCGAGCCGCTGCCGAGCACGAGGTGCTGCGCGATCTCGCCGACACCATCGCCGGGCGCGGGCCGAACGCCCGCAAGATGACCCTCGAGACCTTCGTGCTCGCCGCCGAGCTCGAAGAGATCGTGGAGGCCGCGAACCGCCGACTCCACGACATGTCCACCGGGCGGTATCAGCTGCGGCACTCCGACGCCCTCGCCGCGCGCGGGGCGGCCTCGGGGCTGGGCATCGTCGTACACGACGCCTACACGGGCCAGACGCGTCCCGCCCAGTCGCTCTCCGGCGGCGAGACGTTCCTCAGCTCGCTCGCCCTCGCCCTCGGGCTGGCCGAGGTGGTGACCGCCCGGGCCGGGGGCATCCGACTCGACACCCTCTTCATCGACGAGGGCTTCGGCTCCCTCGACGGCGACACCCTCGACGTCGCGATGCGCACCCTCGACGAGCTGCGGCAGGGTGGGCGAACCGTCGGCGTCATCAGCCACGTCGAGGCCATGCAGGATCAGATCCCCGCCCAACTGCGCGTGCGGGCGACGAGCGAGGGGCCCAGCGTCATCGAGACGCGGTGAGGGCGCGGGGTGTCAGACGCCGTACTCCCGGCGGATGACGTCGCTCAGCTGCACGCTGCAGCGGGCGATGGCCTCGCGGAAGTCCAGCAGGGCCCCGTCCTCCGCGCGATCGGAGATGGCACGGAAGGCGCGCACGGGCACCCCGAACTGCTGAGCGACCCAGATGTAGGCGTACGTCTCCATGTCGACCAGGCCTGCACCCGACGGGCGGATGACGGCGGTGATCCCCGCGTCCCCGACGAAGCTGTCGCCGGTCGCGATGAGCACACCGTCACGACCCGTCGACACGCGAGCCGGCAGGGAGACGTGCTGGCCCGGAACACCGTCCAGGTCGAACACATCGTGCTGCAGGGCGCTGCCGATCTCGTGCACCGTCGCCTCGAGGGCGGGGTCGATGCCCCCGGCGGTGCCGACGACCACGACCTCGTCGTACTCCCGCGCGCTCAGCGCCCGCGTGAGGGCGTAGGTCGCCTGCATCTTGCCCTCGCCGGTGACGAGACGGTCGAATCCGGGCAGATCCTCCGGGAAGGCCTGCAGTTCGGAGGACATGGCGGCGACGAGGAGCTTCACCCCGCCATCCTGCCAGGTGGCGACGGCGTGGCGAAGTCGACGCCGCCTGTCAACCGTCGTGACGGCGCGACCACGGCGGGCGATACTGGGAGAAACGAGTGGAGGAACCGTGTCCCTGCAGAAGCAGATCTCAGAAGCACTGGGCGCCCGCGCCGACATCGACCCGCAGGCCGAGGTGGAGCGCCGCGTGCAGTTCCTGGCCGACTACCTGCGCAGCACCGGAGCCCGCGGCTTCGTGCTCGGCATCTCGGGCGGGCAGGACTCGACCCTCGCCGGCCGGCTCGCGCAGCTCGCCGTGGAGCGCGTCCGCGCCGAGGGCGGCGACGCGCGGTTCCTCGCGGTGCGGCTGCCGTACCGGGTGCAGCACGATGCGGAGGACGCCGAGGCGGCGCTCGCCTTCATCGCCCCGGACTCCTCGGTCGAGGTGAACATCCAGAACGGCGTCGACGGCGTCGAGGAGGACATCGAGTTCGCCGTCACCAGCGACATCACGGACTTCAACCGCGGCAACATCAAGGCGCGGCTGCGCATGGTCACCCAGTACGCGCTGGCCGGACACGAGGGCGCTCTCGTCATCGGCACCGATCACGCGGCCGAGGCGGTCACCGGCTTCTACACGAAGTTCGGCGACGGTGCGGCCGATGTGCTGCCGCTCTCCGGCCTCACGAAGCGCCAGGGGCGCGCGCTGCTGCAGTCGCTCGACGCGCCCGACCGCCTGACGTTCAAGGTGCCGACGGCGGACCTGCTCGACGGCCAGCCGGGGCGTGCCGACGAGGACGAGCTCGGACTCACCTACGAGCAGATCGACGACTACCTCGAGGGGCGCGAGGTCGACGCCGACGTCGCGGAGCGGATCGAGCAGCGCTACCTGGCCACGCAGCACAAGCGCCACCTCCCGGTGACCCCCGACGACACCTGGTGGCGCTGAGCCCCCGGGTTCCGGCCGCGGCGTCCATGTCGGACGCCGCGGCTAGTGTCGAAGCACGAGGGAATGGAGCATCGTGCGGATCGACACTGCGGCGCAACGCGTCATCTGGAGCGCCAGCGACCTGAAGGCCGCGGCCGAGTGCGAGTTCGCATGGTCACGGGCGGTCGATGCGAAACTCGGCCGCGTCCCGGCGGTCGAAGAGCCGGAGGACGCGACGCTGGCCCGGGCCGCGCAGCTCGGCGACGTGCACGAACGCGACGTCCTCGCGCGCTACGTCGACCGGCTCGGTGACGGCGCCGTGCATCAGGTCGCGAAGGTCTCGTCCAGCGACCCGCAGGCGCTCGCCGCGGCGGTGGCCGAGAGCGAGGCGGCGCTGCGTTCCGACGCCGAGGTCGTCTTCCAGGCGGCCTTCGCCACCGACGAGTTCGTCGGGTTCGCCGACTTCCTCCGAAAGGACGCCGACGGGCGGTGGCGGGCGCAGGACTCCAAGCTCGCGCGCAAAGCCCGGGTCACGGCGCTCATGCAGC
>DAMDKH010000268.1:0-304 GCA_032099965.1 Microbacterium sp. | reverse complement strand
ACGTCGATCAGCTCGATCGGCTGGGTGTGCCGCGCTCCGACGAGGTCGACCTCATCCTGGGCGACGGCACGATCAGCACGCATGCGGTCGACGACCTCCTGCCGCTGTTCCAGGTGCGGCGCGAGCGTCTGCGCGCGCTGATCGCCGACCGTCGGATCGCAGACGGCCCCGAGGGCGAGTCGCTGGCCTGGGGCGACGACCGCGGAGACCTGCAGGTCGTGGCGTGCGGGCGCTGCGCCACGTGCGAGGAGCAGGTCGTCGCGCACCGCGACCTCCTCATGGTCGCACGCATGCGGCCCGTGCA
>DAMDKH010000267.1:0-2946 GCA_032099965.1 Microbacterium sp. | reverse complement strand
TCCTTGCCCGTGCCCTTGTCCTTGGCGGACACGTGCACGATGCCGTTCGCGTCGATGTCGAACGTGACCTCGATCTGCGGGATGCCGCGCGGCGCCGGCGCGATGCCGGTGAGCTCGAACGTGCCCAGCGGCTTGTTGTCGCGGGTGAAGTCGCGCTCGCCCTGGAAGACCTGGATCGCGACGGACGGCTGGTTGTCGTCTGCCGTGGTGAAGGTCTCGCTGCGCTTGGTCGGGATGGCGGTGTTGCGCTCGATGAGCTTCGTCATCATGCCGCCCTTGGTCTCGATGCCGAGGCTGAGGGGGGTGACGTCGATGAGGAGGACGTCCTTGCGCTCGCCCTTGAGGACACCGGCCTGCAGGGCGGCGCCGACGGCGACGACCTCATCCGGGTTCACGCCCTTGTTGGCCTCCTTGCCGGTCTCGCGCTTGACGAGCTCGGCGACGGCGGGCATACGGGTCGAGCCACCGACGAGCACGATGTGCGCGATGTCGGCGACCTTGATGCCGGCCTCGCGGATGACGTCTTCGAAGGGCTTCTTGGTGCGGTCGAGCAGGTCCTTCGTGAGGTCCTCGAACTTCGCGCGGGTGATGGTCTCGCTGAGCGAGACGGGGCCCGAGTCGGTGAGCGAGAGGTACGGGAGGTTGATGGAGGTGCTCGTCGAGGACGACAGCTCCTTCTTCGCCTGCTCCGCGGCCTCCTTGAGGCGCTGCAGGGCGATCTTGTCGCCCGAGACGTCGACGCCGGTGGTCTCCTTGAACTGCTTGATCAGGTAGTCCACGAGGCGCTGGTCCCAGTCGTCGCCGCCGAGGCGGTTGTCACCGGCGGTCGAGCGCACCTGGATGGTGGAGAAGTCGTCGTCCTTGCCCACCTCGAGGAGGGAGACGTCGAAGGTTCCGCCACCGAGGTCGAAGACCAGGATGAGCTCGTCTTCCTTGCCCTTGTCGAGCCCGTAGGCAAGGGCGGCGGCGGTGGGCTCGTTGATGATGCGGAGCACGTTGAGGCCCGCGATCTCACCGGCCTCCTTGGTGGCCTGACGCTCGGCGTCGTTGAAGTACGCGGGGACGGTGATGACCGCGTCGGTCACCGTGTCGCCGAGGTACGACTCGGCGTCGCGCTTGAGCTTCATGAGGATGCGCGCGGAGATCTCCTGCGGCGTCCACTTCTTGCCGTCGACGTCGAACGTCCAGTCGGTGCCGACGTGGCGCTTGACCGACGCGATGGTGCGGTCGACGTTCGTGACGGCCTGGCGCTTGGCGGTCTCGCCGACCAGCACCTCGCCGTCCTTGGTGAAGGCGACCACCGACGGGGTGGTGCGGAAGCCCTCGGCGTTGGCGATGACCTTGGGCTCGCCGCCCTCGAGGACGCTGACGACGGAGTTCGTCGTACCCAGGTCGATTCCCACAGCACGTGCCATGTTGTTCTCCTTTGCTGACGCTGTTTCGGTTCGGAAGTCTGCGGCGATCAGGAAAACCTGAGTCGCTATGGCTCAACTGTACCTCGCGCCTCGGAGAGTGTCAAACAAACTTGATATGACACGGCTCAAGTTTGCTCACGGGGCCTGCCCCTGGGGCCGCGAGACGCCACTGACTAGGCTGGCGGGCATGCCGAGCATCCGCCGTCCCCGCCTCCTCACCGCCGCCGTCGTCGCCGTGCTGGCGGTGCTGCCGCTCAGCGGATGCGTCTACGCGCAGATCCCCGCCCCGACGCCCGGAGACGACGCATCGTCGTCGACCCCCGCGCCGGCGACGCCCAGCGAAGACCCGGGCACCGCCTCGGGTGAGCTGCCGAGCACCCTCGGGTTCGACGACGGCACGGCCCTGCCCTCCACGGCGTACATCGAGTGGGGCGATGGGCTCATGACCGACGACGGGTGGGAGATCGCCTCGCCCGACGACGGGCAGGGCAACTGGAGCTACTCCACCGTCGACGGATCCTGCACCGCGCACTTCTGGCAGGGCCGTCTGGGGCCGGACATCGTGGTCCCAGACGACGACGCCGCCACCTCGGATGCCGTGATCGCGACCTTCCTCGGCGGCTCCCCCGCCGACGTGACCCCGAACGCCACGACGGGGGCGTTCAGCTACCAGACCGCGGGCAACGCCGACGTCGAGACGCGGCAGGTCGCCGGCGAAGGCGAGGGGCGCACGTGGATCATGGCCGCCCGCGGCTTCTCGTCGCTGCAGGTCGGTCTCTACGTCATCGCCGACTGCTCGAGCGGCGACCCCGCAGACACGCTCGCCGCGATCAACGACCTCAACGCCGTCGTCGTCACGCCCTGACCCCGGCGGCACCGGGGCGGTGCGTCACTTGCCGCCGGGAGGGCCCGCCAGCAGCAGCACGACGTAGAGCACGATGATCGCGGCGACGAGCAGGAGCGCGAGGATCGCCGGTCGGCGCAGGAACCAGCGCACGAGCCGGTCGAACCAGCGGCGGTCACGGGGGTCGTCTGTGGCGTCGAGCCGCCAGTCGCCGTCGAGGCGGCCGGTGCGGTGCAGCCAGATCTCGGTCGGGATCGTGGCGTACGGCACGACGGCGCTCGCCACCGCCAGCACCGCGACGCCCGGGTGCCAGCGCTGGTTGATCGCCACGAGCAGGGCCGTCGCCCCGTAGGCGAGGAACACGAACCCGTGGATGCCTCCGCCGATCGTCACCACCACGCCAGGAGCACCCACGGCTCGGGCGATCAGCGCCCCGATCAGCAGCGTCCAGGTGATCGCCTCCGCGATCGCGAGAACTCGGTACAGGCGGGCGGGCGCACGGAACACGGGACTCCCTCGGGTCGGATGCTTCGAGCGTAGCGACGCTTCCTATGACCCCCGTGCCCGCCCTCCCCGACGCTCGGGTCGGGGGGAGGCGGAACCCGCGGAATACCGGCGGGCGGCGACGTGTTCCGCCTCGTATGGCGACAGTGGATGCGGATGCTCTGGCACGCGTGCTCGCGACGG
>DAMDKH010000266.1:0-2955 GCA_032099965.1 Microbacterium sp. | reverse complement strand
CGGCGCTGCTCGCCGGTGGCTCGATCGGTCCGGGCCGCCTCGCCCAGGTGGGGCCGTCACCGGGGATGTTCGCGCTCGCCCTCGGGGGCGAGGTGCTCATCGGCGCCGCCATCCTGCTGCTCTCGCCTCGCAACCGGGAGGAGCTCGCCGAGGAGCGCACGGATCGGTGGGTCGCCGAGATGACGGCATCCGGCATCGTCCCCGCCCTCGCGACGCCCGGGGACGAGCCGACGTCCTGGCCGGACGACGCGTCTTCGCCGGACCGCGGCGACGCCGCGCACCCCTTCGCCGAGACCACTCCGCTCGACGACGTCACCGGGCACGGCGGCCCGACCGACCCCCGGTAGACTGGCCGCGTGCTCACGGTCGCCGTTCTCATCTCGGGCACCGGCTCGAATCTTCGTGCCCTCCTCGAGGCCGCTCGTCACCCCGATTTCCCCGCCCGGGTGATCGTGGTCGGCGCCGACCGCGACGCCGAAGGTCTCGCCCACGCCGAGGAGTTCGGCATCCCCTCCTTCACCGTGCCGTGGCACGAGCACGACAGCCGGGAGGCGTGGGGCGAGGAGCTCGGCCGCCAGCTCGCGGTCTGGGAGCCCGACCTCGTCGTGCTCAGCGGGCTCATGCGCCTGCTCCCGGCCGGACTCGTGGCGGCGTACTCGCCGCGCCTCATCAACACCCACCCGGCCTACCTCCCCGAGTTCCCCGGGGCGCACGGCGTGCGCGACGCGCTCGCCGCCGGCGCCACCCGCACGGGCGCGAGCGTCATCGTCGTCGACGACGGCGTCGACACCGGGCCGATCCTCGCCCAGGAGCGCGTCGCGATCCTCGAGGGCGACACCGAGCACACCCTGCACGAGCGGATCAAGCCCGTCGAACGACGGCTGCTCATCGACGTGGTGCGCCGCATCGCGACCGGCGAGCTCGAGCTCGCGCCCTCCTCCTGACCTCTCCCACCCCGACGCACGACGCACGAAGGAGCATCTCCATGGCCGGCCCCCGCCACGACCCCTCCCTGTACCGCGATCGCGACACCGTGCCGATCCGTCGCGCGCTGGTCTCGGTGAGCGACAAGACCGGCCTGGCAGAGCTCGCGAAGGCGCTCGCCGATGCGGGCGTGCAGATCGTCTCGACCGGCTCCACGGCCGCCACGATCCGTGACGCGGGCTACGAGGTCACCGACGTGGCCGCGGTCACGGGTGTCGCCGAGATGCTCGACGGCCGGGTCAAGACGCTGCACCCGAAGATCCACGGCGGGCTGCTCGCCGACCTGCGTCTCGAGGAGCACGAGCGTCAGCTCGACGAGCTCGACATCGCCCCGTTCGAGCTCGTCGTGGTCAACCTGTACCCCTTCGTCGAGACCGTGGCGTCGGGTGCCGAGGGCGACGAGGTCGTCGAGCAGATCGACATCGGCGGACCCGCGATGGTGCGCGCCGCGGCGAAGAACCACGCCAACGTCGCCATCGTCGTCTCGCCGCAGTCGTACCCCGGCATCATCGCCGCGATCGCCGAGGGCGGCACCACCCACTCCCAGCGCCGTGAGCTCGCCGCGCGCGCCTTCTCGCACACGGCGGCGTACGACACCGCCGTCGCCTCGTGGTTCGCCGAGGGCACGCTGCAGGACGAGGGCGACCTCCCCGCGCACCTGACCATCCAGGCGGAGCGTCTGGCGACGCTGCGCTACGGCGAGAACTCCCACCAGCGCGGCGCGATCTACACGCGCGCCGGCGGCCACGGCATCGCCCAGGCGACGCAGCTGCAGGGCAAGGAGATGTCGTACAATAACTACGTCGACGCCGATGCCGCCCTGCGTGCCGCATACGACATGATCAAGCCCGCCGTGGCGATCATCAAGCACGCGAACCCGTGCGGCATCGCGACCACGGCGCCGAACGCCCTCGACCCCATCGCCAGCGCGCACCTGCGGGCGCACGAGTGCGACCCGGTGTCGGCCTACGGCGGGGTGATCGCGGCGAACGGCACGGTCACCCTGAAGATGGCGGAGAACCTCAAGGACATCTTCACCGAGGTCATCGTCGCCCCGGCCTTCGAGCCGGCCGCCCTCGAGGTGTTCAAGAGCAAGAAGAACCTGCGTCTGCTGCAGCTGCCCGAGGACTGGCAGCAGGAGCGGATGGACGTGCGTCTGGTCTCCGGCGGCCTGCTGCTGCAGGATGCCGACCGCTTCCCCGACGACATCGTCTCGGTGGCGAAGAACTGGGAGCTCGTCTCGGGTGAGCGGCCGAGCGACGAGGAGATGGAGAACCTCATCTTCGCGTGGAAGGCGTGCCGCGCCGTCAAGTCCAACGCGATCGTGCTCGCCAAGGGCAACGCGACCGTGGGCGTCGGCATGGGCCAGGTCAACCGCGTCGACTCGTGCCGCCTCGCGGTCGAGCGTGCGGGGGAACGCGCGGCCGGGTCGGTCGCCGCATCGGATGCGTTCTTCCCGTTCGCCGACGGGGCCCAGGTGCTCATCGACGCGGGGGTCACGGCGATCGTCCAGCCCGGCGGCTCGGTGCGTGACGAGGAGGTCGTGGATGCGGCCCGCAAGGCCGGCGTCACGATGTTCTTCACGGGAGAGCGCCACTTCTTCCACTGACGTCGGAGTCCCCGGGAGCGGTGTCGTTCCCGGGGACTGCCGTGTCCGATTTCCGCCAGTCCGTGTCGGCGGGGAGTGGCAGCATGGAGGCATGACCCTCCCGCTGACGGACTTCGACGAGCGCTACCGTGCGATCGACGCGCGTGACACGCGCTTCGACGGGCAGTTCGTCACGGCGGTGCGCTCGACGGGAATCTACTGCCGCCCCAGCTGTCCGGCGCGCACGCCCAAGCCCGAGAACGTCACGTTCTATCCGACGAGCGCCGCCGCGCACGAGGCCGGCTACCGCGCCTGCAAGCGCTGCCTCCCCGAAGCCGCGCCGGGGTCGCCGGCCTGGGATCTGCGCAGCGACGCCGCGGCGC
>DAMDKH010000265.1:0-2960 GCA_032099965.1 Microbacterium sp. | reverse complement strand
AGGGCGCACGGTCCGGTCCGGCCGGTGTGGTTGCAGGGCTCGAGCGTGACGACCGCCGTCGCGCCGCGCGCCTGACCCGGGGCGAGCTTCGACAGGGCGTCGACCTCCGCGTGCGGGGTGCCGGCGCCGCGGTGCCAGCCCTCGGCGAGGATCCCTCCGTCGGGGGAGAGGATGACCGCGCCCACCTGCGGGTTCACACCCCGGGGCCCTCGCCGCGCGAGGTCGAGGGCGTGGCTCATGGCCCGCCGCTCCGACTCGTTCACTGCCATCCGTCGTCCTCCTGTGAGGCTCCGGGGTGCAGGAAAGCGCGCGCGGACGCGCCCCGTGCTGCCTCCCTTCCGGACTAGCGGGATCTCTCCCGCATCACCGTCGGTCCCGGAATTCCACCGGATCGGCACCGAGGTCTCCCTCGGCGCTCGCGGACTGTCACCGCCGGTTCGGATTCCCACCGACCCCGGAGCACGTTGATGTTCTGAGTGTAGTCAACGCATCCGACGGCATTTCATTCCGCGTCGGCGGAAGTCCTCGCGGCCGCGGCGATCGCCTGCAACGAGCGTTCGAGCGGGGGGCGCGGATCGAGCGCGTAGCGACCGTCGCCGAACAGTTCGACCGTGGCGAGCCCGGCATAGCCCCGGGCGTCCAGGGCGGCGACGATGTCTCCCAGGGGCAGTCGGCCGTCGCCCCACGCGAGGTGTCCGGTGGGGGTGCCGTCGATGAGGTGCACATGCCGTATCCGGTCGCCGAGGGTGTCGAAGCAGGCGTCGATGGAGTCACCCGCCGCGGCCGCCGCCACGGTGTCGAGGGCGACGCCGAGATTCTGCGCCGCCACGTCCGCCAGCATCCGCGCCGCCCCGGCGGCATCGATCACGAGGTTCGATTCGACCCGCTGCAGGGGCTCGAGCACGCACTCCAGGCCGAGACCCGCGGCGTATCCGCTGATCTCGCCGAGGGCGTCGACCGAGCGGGTCCAGGCGCTCTCGCGCGGCTCGTCCTCACGGCCGCGACCCGAGGTGAGGAACAGCATCGGCGCCCCGAGCTCCCTCGCGATCTGCGCCGCCCGCCGGAACATGTCGATGCTCTCGCGGCGCAGCTCCGCGTCGTCCGAGGCGATGTTCACCGGGTACGCGACCTGCTCCGGGGTGAAGCAGGCGATGCCCATCCCGCGCTCGGCGGCGAGCCGGCGGATGCCCCGGGCGTCGGCGTCGGTCATGCGCGGCACGTGGGCGTGCGGGGCGACGCCCCAGAGCTCCACCCGGGTGCGCCCCAGTGCCGCGAGATCGTCGAAGCATCTCTCCAGCGCGTGGTGCTGGTACGAGAAGTTCGATCCGCAGATGCGGTCGATCAGCGGCACGGTCACTTGCCGATCCCCTCCGACAGTCCCTTGATGAAGTAGCGCTGGCTGGCGAAGAACAGCACGATCACGGGCAGCGCCGCGACCACCATGCCGGCGAAGACGACCGGGTAGTCGGTGCCGTGCTTGCTCATCAGGCTCGTGAGGCCGACGGGGAGGGTCTGCACCCCGGTCCCGCTGGTGAAGACCATCGCGAAGAGGTACTCGTTCCACGCGAACAGCACGTGGAGGATGACCGTGGAGATGATGATCGGCTTGCACATCGGCAGCGTGATGCGCCAGAACGTGCTCCACCTGCTCGCCCCGTCCATCTCGGCCGCCTCGTCGACCTCGCGCGGCAGATCGACCATGTACGCGCGGATGAGGAACGTGGTGAACGGGATGCGGAACGCGGTGTAGAGGATCAGCAGCGCCCAGAAGGTGTTGTACAGCCCCATCGCCTGGAACATCCGCACGAGCGGCACGAGGGCGACCGCCGGGGCGAGCATGAGCCCGCCGAGGATCACGAACGACGCCGTCCGTCCGAACGGCATCCGCACGCGGGTGAGACCGTAGGCCGCCCAGGCGCTGATGAACACGGTGGCGATGGTCGACGTGACCGTCACCAGCACGCTCGCCATGAGGTAGTCGCTGACGCCGCGATTCCACGCGTCCGCGTAGTTCTGCCAATCGAGCTGCAGGGGGAGCGCGAAGGGGTTGCCGAACAGTTCGGCGTTGGTCTTGAAGCCGTTGAGCACCATCCACAGCAGCGGGTAGGCGACGACGACCACGAGGGCGAGCAGGAAGGACCAGAGGAAGACGCGGCCGATCACCGCGAGGAACCCGGTGCGACTCATCAGAACTCCACCTTCTTGCGTCGGGTGTACCAGAGTTGGGCGACGGCGATGATCAGGGTCACGACGAAGATGACCGTGGCGATGGCGGCGGCGTACCCGAAGTCGTTGCGCACGAATCCGCTGCG
The DNA here is from genome assembly GCA_032099965.1 of Microbacterium sp. Lineage (GTDB taxonomy): Bacteria > Actinomycetota > Actinomycetes > Actinomycetales > Microbacteriaceae > Microbacterium. The sequence continues at coordinate 648 of DAMDKH010000265.1, read as the reverse complement.
GTACAGCCAGGTCGACAGCACCTGCGTCGAGTTGTTCGGGCCACCGCTGGTCATGACCATGACCTCGTTGAACACCTGGAAGGCGCCGGACACGGTGACGATGATCATGAGCCCGGTCATCTCGCGCACCAGGGGCACGGTCACGTGGAAGAACCGGCGCACCGCCCCGATGCCGTCGAGGGCGGCCGCCTCGTACAGCTCGCCCGGCACGCGCTGGATGGCGACGGCGAACAGCAGCGTCGAGTAGCCGAAGCCCTGCCACTGGCTCATGGCGATGATGGCCACCATGGCGGTCGACTCCTGCCCGAGCCAGGGCTGGGCGAGGGAGTCGAGCCCGACCGCCGACAGCAGGTGGTTGAGCATGCCGAGGTTCGGCTCGTAGATGAAGTAGAACAGCAGTCCGGCGACGGTCAGGGAGATCGCCGACGGCACGAAGTAGATCGCCCGAAGCGCCTTGCGCCACCGGGTGCTGCACAGGCTCTCGATCATGGCGGCCAGCACGAGCGCGCCGCATACCTGGAACACGATCGACAGCACGGCGTAGAGCAGGTTGTTCCCGAGCGCCGACCAGAACACCGGGTCGTGGAAGAGCTTCTCGTAGTTCTTCAGACCGACGAACTCCGAGACCCCGGAGTAGATGTCCCACTC
>DAMDKH010000264.1:0-2996 GCA_032099965.1 Microbacterium sp. | reverse complement strand
CACGGGGTCGAGGCGCGGTGCCGATCGCGATCGGAGCCGTCGAGGTCGAGGGCCTGAGCGGCCATGCCGAGGAGACGGGTGAGCTTTCCCATGTGATGGTTCCTTCGTGTCGTTCACGACGACCGGAACCCGTCCCGGGTGCGAGGGGGCCACGGTCGTCCGCGAATGCGGGCGCCAGGTCTCCTCCACCCTCGCGGGCCGATGGGCCGGGGCACCCGAGGTGCCCGTCATGACGACGCCATCGCAGACGGGAGTACTCCCCTTGCATCCGTCACGGTAGCCAGGGCACCTATGAAAACCATGCGAGGGCGCGGAGGGAGGCGGGGAACGACGAACGCCCCCGCTCCGAGGAGGCGGGGGCGTTCGTGCGGGCGATTACTTGGCCGCGGCGGGCTCTGCGGCCTTCTCGGCCGGCGCCTCGGTCTTCTTCGCCGCAGGGGTCTTGGCGGGGTCCTTCGCCGCCGGAGCAGCAGCGGGGCTCGCGTCGACGGTCGGTCGCGGACGGGCGGCGAACTCCTCGAACACATAGCGCGGGTTCTGCACGGTCTGCAGGTTCACCAGGTCGCGACCCAGCCACAGGTTGTTCCACCAGCCCCACAGCACACGCCACTTGCGCTCCCACGTGGGCATGGCCAGGCCGTGGTAGCCGCGGTGGGCGACCCAGGCGATGAAGCCCTTGAGCGCGATCTTGCCGCTCTGGAACACGCCGTTGTACAGGCCGAGTCCGGCGACGGCACCGAGGTTCTTGTGGAAGTAGTCGCGGGGCTCCTCGCCGCGCAGCACAGCCACGACGTTCTTCGCGAGCAGCTTGGCCTGGCGCACCGCGTGCTGGGCGTTCGGCACGCAGTAGCCGCCCACTCCACCGCCGGAGAGGTCGGGGACGGCCGAGACGTCGCCGGCAGCCCAGGCGCCCTCGACGATGTCCTCGGCGGTGCCGACGCGGAGGTCGGCGCGGGTCTGGATGCGGCCGCGCTCCTCGACGGGCAGGTCGCCGCCGCGCACGACGGTCGGGTTGGCCATCACACCCGCGGTCCAGACGATCAGGTCGGTCGGGATGACCTCGCCCGTGGAGAGCTCGACGTTGCCGTCGATCGCGCTCGTGAGCTGGGTGTCGAGGTGCACGTTGGCTCCGCGCTTCGCGAGGTCCCGCAGCACCCATTCGCTGGTGGGCAGCGACACCTCGGGCATGATCCGGCCCATCGCCTCGATGAGGTGGAAGTGCGTGTCGTCGAACGTCAGCGTCGGGTACTTCGACACCAGCGAGGAGGCCAGCGAGCGCAGCTCGGCGAAGACCTCGATGCCGGCGAAGCCGCCGCCGACGACGACGACCGTGAGAAGACGGTCGCGGGCGGGGCCGGCGGGGAGCGTGGCCGCCTTGTCGAAGTTCGACATGAGACGGTCGCGGATCGCGACGGCCTCTTCGATGGTCTTCAGGCCGATCGCGTTGTCGGCGATCCCGGGGATCGGGAAGGTGCGCGAGACGGCACCGGCGGTGACGACGATCTGGTCGTACGCGAACTCGTACGAGTCGCCCGAGGGCGGGGTGATCGTGGCGACCTTCTGGGCGTGGTTGATGTTGGTGACCTTCGCCGGCACGATGTTCGTGCGCTTGAGGTGGCGACGGTGGGCGACCACGGAATGGCGGGCCTCGATCGATCCGGCGGCCACCTCCGGAAGGAACGGCTGGTACGTCATGTAGGGCAGCGGGTCGACCATGGTGACCTCGGCCTCGCCCTTGCGCAGGTGCTTCTCGAGCTTCCACGCGGTGTAGAAGCCTGCATAGCCTCCACCGACGATCAGAATCTTGGGCACAGTGCTGTTCTGAGGCACAGGGGGAAACTCCTCGGGAGTCAGGAATGTGGCGTACGTCGAACGCGCGCCGATCGGATGCGCCGGGCAGCTGCGGTGACGCCAAGCGCTATCAGGATACCAGGGACCGTGAGCGCGACGAGCGGCAGGGTACCGTAACGCAGTGAATCAGCGCTGGGAAGCAGCGGGGAACCGGCCTCCGTGGGGGCATCCGCGTCGGGAAGAGGCGGGATCTGCACCGGCGTCACCGTGGGAACGGGCTCGGGCTGCCCCGCATCGGCGCGTCGGTACAGCCGCACCCATTCGGCGAGATCGCCCATCGGATTCTCGGCGACGGAGGGAAGGGATGCGCTGATCGCCGCCTGCGCGTCGATCAATCCGTACCCGTAGAGCGGGTCGGGGGTGCTCTGCACTCCGGGCACGGGGATGGCGGTGCGGATGATGCGGTTGATGACGTCGTTCGCGGACAAGTCGGGATGCGCCGAGCGGATCAGCGCGGCGATGCCCGCGACGATGGGAGCGGCACCGCTCGTGCCGCTCCAGGAGGCCAGCTCGCCGTCGGCCGAGACCCCGAGGAGACCCTCACTCGGGGCGGAGATGCCGATCGTGATCCCCTGCGTCGACGCCTCCACGCTCGCCGTGCCGGTCTGATCGACACCGCCGACCGTGAGCACCCCCGGGATGGTCGCGGGGGCGCCGATGATGCTCGTCCCGCTCCCCCGATTGCCGGCGGCGACCACGACGACCACGTCGTGCTCGAAGGCGTAGAGGAACGCCTCGTCCCAGCTCTCGTCCCAGTCGAGCGTGTTGGTCGTGAAGGAGAGGTTGATGACGTCGGCTCCGTGGTCGACGGCCCAGCGCATCCCGTCGGCGACCTGCTCGGTGAAGGGCACCGCCGCGGCCGCACCGAACCCGACCGAGATCGAGAGCAGGTGCGCCTCCGGCGCCACCCCGATCATGCCCGTGCCGTCTGCGGCCCCGCGGCCGGCGGCGAGCGACGCCACCCAGGAACCGTGGTTGCCGTCGACGGCGCCCAGAGGGGTGCGCCCGTCGGGCGATCCGGCGCCCGACACGTCGGTGCCGCCCACGACGGCGTCGCCGAAGGTCTGCGGCACGTCGCCGATCCCGGTGTCGATGATCGCGATGGTGGTCCCCTTGCCGCGCGTGGTCTCCCATGCCTCCCGCAC
>DAMDKH010000263.1:0-3003 GCA_032099965.1 Microbacterium sp. | reverse complement strand
GTGGCGCGCTCCAGGGTGACAGCTCGCACGGCGACTCGCCGCGCGGCGCCATCCAGGGCGATGCCGGTCCCGACCGCGAAGCGGACCTGGGCGGCGACGCCCACACCGCCTCGCAGCTCGACGCCGACAACCCGGCCGAGGAGGACACGCTCCGCACCCTCGACCCCGACAACCCGCCCGCGTAGTCCCCAGCTCTGCGGGCGCGCGCCGTCCCCAGCGGCGCGGAGACACCCCCGACGTGTGCGGATGCCCCACATCCCATCGTGATCGAGGGGGTGTTTCACGTCCGGACGCGGGAACTTGCGCCCGGACGGGCGCGCCGGTCCGACCGTGGGGCGTCACCCGCTCCTCCTCCGCGCCCGCATGGGCGCAGCGGCGGAGGAGAAGCGGATGCGGTGGCGCTACGCGCCCAGCACGACCTTCAGCTGCTCGACCGCCCAGTCGAGCTCGGTCGCGCGGATCACGAGCGGCGGCGCGATGCGGATCGTCTGACCGTGCGTGTCCTTCACGAGCACGCCGCGGTCGAGGAGCTTCTCCGCGATCTCGCGTCCGGTGCCCTTCGCGGGGTCGATGTCGACACCCGCCCACAGACCGGCGATGCGCACCTCGGTGACGCCGTGGCCGATGAGCGGCTCGAGCTTCTCCGACAGGTGGGCACCGAGGGCGCGGGCGCGTTCCTGGAACTCGCCCGTCTGCAGCATCTCCACCACGCGCAGGCCGACGGCCGACGCGAGCGGGTTGCCGCCGAACGTCGAGCCGTGCTCGCCCGGACGGATGACACCCAGCACGTCCTCATTGCCGACGACGGCCGACACCGGCAGCACGCCGCCGCCGAGGGCCTTGCCGAGCAGGTAGAGGTCGGGCACGACGCCCTCGCGGTCGCACGCGAACGTCTCGCCCACGCGGCCGAGACCCGCCTGGATCTCGTCGGCGACGAACAGCACGTTCTTCTCGTCGCAGATCTCACGGATGCGGCGCAGGTACCCCTCGGGCGGGATGATGACGCCGGCCTCGCCCTGGATGGGCTCGACCAGAACCGCGGCGGTGTCGTCGGTGATGGCGGCGGCGATGGCCTCCGCATCTCCGTACGGCACCACGTCGAAGCCCGGCGTGTAGGGGCCGAAGCCGTCGCGCGCCTGGTCGTCGTCGCTGAAGCTGACGATCGTCGTCGTGCGGCCGTGGAAGTTGCCGGCGGCGACGATGATGCGCGCCCGACCCGCCGGGATGCCCTTGACCCGGTAGCCCCAGGCGCGGGCCACCTTGATGCCGGTCTCGACGGCCTCGGCACCGGTGTTCATCGGCAGCACGAGGTCCTTGCCGGCGAGCTCGGCGAGCGCGGCGGCGAACGGTTCCATGCGGTCGCTCATGAACGCCCGGCTGATGAGCGTCACCCGACCCAGCTGCTCGGTGAGCGCGGCGACGAGCGCCGGATGCCGGTGCCCGAAGTTCACGGCCGAGTACGCCGCGAGCAGGTCGAGGTAGCGCTTGCCCTCGACGTCGGTCACCCACGCACCCTCGCCGCGGGCGATCATCACCGGCAGCGGGTGGTAGTTGTGCGCGACGTGGGGCTCGGCGTGCACCTGCTTCTCGTCGACGGCCTCTACGCCCGCGGCCTCGCCGGCCACGGCATCCACCGTCGTCACTTCGCACCCCGCAGTTCGAGCGTGCAGCACTTGATGCCGCCCCCGCCGAGCAGCAGCTCGGACAGGTCGACGGTGATCGGGTTGTAGCCGCGCTCGCGCAGCTGCTGCTCGAAGCCCTTCGCGCGCGGGGAGATGATGACGTTGTAGCCGTCGCTCGACGAGTTCAGGCCGAACACGGCACCGTCCTCATCGGAGACCAGGATCGCGTCGGGGAAGCGCTCCTCGAGGATCGCGCGGCTCGCGTCGTCGAACGCACCGGGGAGGTAGGCGATGTTGGCGCGCTCGGGGCCGCCGTTCTCCTCGCCCTGCACCGGGTCGAGCACCGCGATGGCGGTGTCGAGGTGGTAGAAGCGCGGGTCGGTGAGGTTGAGCGACACGACCGCGCGACCGAACACCTCGCCGACCTCGCGGTGGCTGTCTCCGGTGGAACGGAACCCGGTGCCCGCGAGGATCACGTCGCCGACGAGCAGGAAGTCGCCCTCGCCCTCGTTGACCTCCTGCGGCATGACCGTGTCGTAGCCGTTGGCGCGGAACCAGTCGGCGAACGCGGGGGCCTCGCCCTGACGCTCGACGAAACGGAACTCCGGCACGTAGGCACGGCCGTCGATGAGGAACCCGCCGTTGGCCGTGTAGACCATGTCGGGGTAGCCGGCGAGCGGCTCGATGAGCTCGACCTCGTGGCCCAGCTCGACGTACAGGTCGTACAGCTTCTGCCACTGCGCGACGGCGTTGGCGGTGTCAGTGGGGCGCGACGGCTCCATCCACGGGTTGATGGAGTAGTTGACCGTGAAGTGCTCCGGCTTGCACATCAGGTAGTGGCGGCGGTGCGCGGTGCGGACCGGGGCGGAGGTGACGGCGGCTTCAGGCGTCGACATGGATGCTCCTCGAATGAACGGGTGCGGCGGACGCTGTCCAGGGGCCCGGCGGTCCTTCGACCCGGTGCTCTCGCGGAGCGGAGCGGGGAAGATGCGACTCGGGCACGCCGCGTTCATTCTGCCACCCGCGGCCTGTGGGACGCCAGAGCGGTCGGTACGCGTTTCGAATCAGTCGGGGGTGACGTGAGGGGTCAGCGTGAGGGGTCAGGTCAGGGGGCGGAGGCCACGACCACCTTGCCGACGGTGTGGCCGGCGGCGACGTGCGCGAGGGCGGCGGATGCCTCGGCGAACGGGTACGCACGCTCGATCACGGGGCGGAGGGCTCTGGCCTCCAGGAGGGTCAGCAGCTCCCGCACCACCTCGCGCTTCGGGGTCACCGCGATCGGCCGCACGGTGCGCCGCGATCCGATCGAGAGCACCGCCGCGGCGATCATGCGGGGCAGCGGACCGACCACGTGTCCGCCGTTGCCGGTCACCAGCACGAC
>DAMDKH010000262.1:0-3004 GCA_032099965.1 Microbacterium sp. | reverse complement strand
GGCTGAGGTGCTGCTCGACGTCGACGCCGCCGACCGGTTGTGGGCGCTGTCGGTGCAGGCGACCGGCCTCGACCCCTTCGCCGACTGACCGCCACTCCGGGCCGCGCCCTCGCGCGACCGGCCTGCCGGCCCGACCGGCGCCACCTCGACCCGATATGCCTGTGAACCCCTCCCCGTGCGGTGACGTAATGTCGCTCGCACCCCCACCCGACAAGGAGCACCCATGACCCGTGTGACCGCCTACGCCGCACCCAGCGAAGCCGCACCGCTCGAGAAGACGACGATCGAGCGGCGGGAGCTCGGCCCGCACGACGTGCTGATCGATATCGCCTTCGCCGGCATCTGCCATTCCGACATCCACACCGTCCGCGGCGACTGGGGCCCGCAGCAGTATCCGCTCGCCCCCGGACACGAGATCACCGGCACCGTCGCCGCCGTCGGTGCGGAGGTGACCCGGCACGCCATCGGCGACCGCGTGGGCGTGGGATGCCTGGTCAACTCGTGCGGCGAGTGCGCGCAGTGCGTGCGCGGCGAGGAGCAGTTCTGCGAGAACGGCGCCATCGGCACCTACGGCGCCGTCGACCGCGACGGCACCATCACCCAGGGCGGATACTCCGAGCAGGTCGTCGTGACGGAGTCGTTCGTGCTGCGCATCCCCGACGCGCTGCCGCTCGACGCCGCCGCCCCGCTGCTGTGCGCGGGCATCACCACGTACTCGCCCCTGCGGCACTGGAAGGTCGGGGAGGGCACGCGCGTCGCCGTGGTCGGCCTCGGCGGACTCGGGCACATGGGCGTGCAGATCGCCCACGCGTTGGGCGCCGAGGTGACCGTGCTCTCGCAGACGCTGAGCAAGAAGGACGACGGCCTGCGTCTGGGCGCCGACCACTACCACGCGACCCGCGACGAGGAGACGTTCCGCACGCTGCGGAAGTCGTTCGACGTCATCCTCAACACCGTCAGCGCGCCGATCGATCTGCGCGCCTACCTCGGTCTGCTCGACGTCGACGGCACGATCGTGTGCGTCGGCGCCCCGCCCGAGCCCCTCGCCCTGACGGTCGGGTCGCTGATCGGCGGGCGCCGCTCGGTCGCCGGCTCGAACATCGGCGGCATCCGCGAGACGCAGGAGATGCTCGACTTCTGCGCCGAGCACGGCATCGCCGCCGAGATCGAGGTGATCCCGGCATCCGAGATCAACACCGCCTACGAGCGCGTGCTCGCCTCGGACGTGCGCTACCGCTTCGTGATCGACGCCGCGACCTTCGGCGACTGACCGGTCGGCGTCGCTGTCGGTGGCCGGCGCTAGCGTGGGGGCATGACCTCCCTGCTCGCCGGCCCCGACGGCCGCGCCCGCTGCGCCTGGGTGGGCGACGACGTCGAATACCGCCGCTACCACGATGAGGAGTGGGGCACCCCGCTGCACGGCGATCAGCGGCTGTTCGAGAAGATGTCGCTCGAGGGGTTCCAGGCCGGACTGTCGTGGATCACGATCCTGCGCAAACGTCCCCGCTTCCGCCAGGTGTTCGCCGGGTTCGACCCGGCCGTCGTGGCCGCGTACGGCGACGACGACGTCGAGCGCCTGATGGGCGATGCCGGGATCATCCGCAACCGGGCCAAGATCCTCGCGACCATCGGCAACGCCCGGATCGTGCGCGACATGCCCGCGGGTGAGCTCGACCAGCTGATGTGGTCGTTCGCGCCCCCGCCCGGCCGGCGTCGCCCGACCGCGCTTGCCGAGGTCCCCGCCGTGACCCCCGAATCGACCGCCCTGAGCAAGGAACTGCGTCGCCGAGGATTCCGCTTCGTCGGCGCCACGACCATGTACGCGCTCATGCAGTCGACCGGAATGGTCGACGACCACGTCGGGGGATGCTGGCGCGCCTGAGCATCCGCACGCCCGCGGTTATACTCATGCCCGGGGGGAACCGGCGCCGCAGCGCTGTCGCGCGATGCGCGCGACCCCCGTCGATGATGCATCCGGAGCCGGAGGAGGACGAGTGGCGAAGCGCATTGCCTCGACGCCTCCCGTGCTCGCCGGCTACAGCTACGTGCGCCCGCTGGGCTCCGGCGGCTTCGCCGACGTCTTCCTCTACGAGCAGGACATGCCGCGCCGCGTCGCCGCGGTGAAGGTGCTGCTCGCCGACGCGGTGAACCCCGAGGTGCTGCGCGCGTTCAACGTCGAGGCCGACATCTCGGCGCGGCTCAGCGCGCATCCGTCCATCGTCACGATCTACCAGGCGTCGATCTCGTCGGACGGACGGCCGTACTTCGCGATGGAATATTGCCCCGACACGATGAGCGCGCGGTACAAGAAGGCGCCGCTGCCCCTCGCCGAGGTGCTCGACATCGGCGTGCGCATCGCCGGCGCGCTCGAGACGGTGCACCGGGCCGGACTCCTGCACCGCGACATCAAGCCCTCGAACGTGCTCGTGAACTCTCTCGGCGCGCCCGTGCTCGCCGACTTCGGCATCGCCGCGGCGGTGCTCGACGAGGGCGACCCCGAGACCATCGCCATGTCGGTGCCGTGGAGCGCCCCCGAAGTGCTGCAGGAGCGCGTGTCCGGCTCGGTGCCCAGTGAGATCTGGAGCCTGGGCGCCACGCTCTACACGCTTCTCGCGGGACGCAGCCCCTTCGAGCGTCCCGAACGCGCCGACAACACCCGAGAGCAGCTGACGCAGCGCATCATCAAGGCGAAGTACCCGTCGCTCTCCGGATCGGGCATGCCGCCCGTGATCGACGAGGTGCTCTCCACCGCGATGCACCGCGATCCCGCCCGCCGGTTCTCCAGCATGGCCTCCTTCGCCGAGCGGCTCCGCCAGGCGCAGTACGAACTGGGCATCGTGCCGACCGCCTTCGAGGCCGCATCGGCCGAGTGGGCGGCCGCCGCCCCTGTGAGCTTCTCCGACTCCGCGCAGCGCGGACCGGTCATCACCACCGTCGCGCCCGACTCGCGGCGGGCCACCCGGGCCGCGCAGCAGCACGGCGCCGTGCGCGAGCGTGACGACGT
>DAMDKH010000261.1:0-3006 GCA_032099965.1 Microbacterium sp. | reverse complement strand
GCACGCTCCTTGCGCTTGCGCTCCTCTTCGGCGCGCGCCGCCACACCGGCCTGGTACCCGGCGACCGTCTTGGTCGTCGTGTCCTTGAGGGCGGCGAGCTGCGCCTGCATGGTGGCGAGGTTGGTGGTCTGCTCGTCGAGCGCCGCCTGCGCGGCATCGGCGGCGGCCTGCGCCACGACCATCTTCTCCTCGGCGACCTTCTGCAGACGGTCGCGCTCGTCGCGCGCCACCTGGGCCTGGTCGCTCAGCGACTGCGCCGAGTTGCGCGCGGCGACGGCGTCGTCGTACACCGACTGGTTGTACTCGAGCAGCTTGTCCATGGTGCCGAGGCGCGAGAGCAGCTCGTCGGCGTTGGCGGCGGACCCGGCGAAGAACAGTTCGAGGGAGGTGTTGTCGCCGCCGTTGCGATAGATCTGCGCGGCCACCTGTCCGGCCTTGCGGGCGGACTCGTCGGCGATGCCGGCCTGCTCGTCGGCCTTGGCCTGGAGCGTGTCGGCCTCGGCGATGGCGGCGAAGTAGGCCTGCTGCGCGGCGAAGTACTCGTCGGAGGCGACCTTCGCGGCCGCCTGGGTGTCGGCCACTTTCTGCGTCAGCGACGCGATGAGGCCCTCGATGCGGCTGATCTCGGCGGCCTTCGAGGCCTCGTTGTTCTTCGCGCGCTGCACGTCGTCCCAGCTGGGGTACGACGCGGCGTATGCGGCCGAGACGCCCGAGGTCACGCCGAACGCGCTGAGGGCGACGACGCTGAGCGCGCCGAGGCCGATGGCGCCGCGTCGGCTGACGTCCCGCTTCCAGAACACCTCGCGCTCGGCAGGGGTGGGCGCGCAGCCGCAGTCCGCGGATGCCGCGTCCGCAGCATCCTGCGTCATTCGATCGTTCACTCGGCCCCTTCCGCCGGTTTCACACAAGTCACAGTAACAACAACCGTCACACCGGCACCAGACGCGGAGTGCCGGAGGACGGCGCATGCCGTGGGCTCCATCGTCACCCTCAACACGCCCGGAATACCGCCGACTCGCCCTCGATTGGCAATTTGCTCCGGCTACCCCTTATGCTTGAGCGTCGGCAAGGAAGTCCCCCGGGACTGACTCGGCCCCATCGTTTAGCGGCCTAGGACGCCGCCCTTTCACGGCGGTAGCACGGGTTCGAATCCCGTTGGGGTCACTCCTACCGATACAATTGAAAACAAGTATGGCCCTGTAGCGCAGTTGGTTAGCGTGCCGCCCTGTCACGGCGGAGGTCGCGGGTTCAAGTCCCGTCAGGGTCGCTCCGTGCGACGAGCTCTTTCTTCGGAGAGGGCTCTTCGTCTAGGACGCGACAGGTTCGCCGGTCGCGCGGCTCTGTAGCTCAGTTGGTAGAGCGTTCGACTGAAAATCGAAAGGTCACCGGATCGATGCCGGTCGGAGCCACACGGATGATCATTACAGTCATCCCAGAAACCCTCGCCTAGCTTCTACATGGCGGGGGTTTTGCTTTGCCCTGGCGAAGATCGATTCCGCCGCCGCCGTGCCGGCCGGACCACGACATCCCCCCTGCGACGTATGCGGATACCTCCCGGGGCGGACGCGGTCGGGGCCCTCCGTCGCCGAGGCTGAAGGCATGACACGACGCCCCCTCCTCCTCTCCGCCGCCGCCCTCCTCGCCCTCACCGGCGGTCTCGCCCTCAGCGGATGCTCCGCCGTCGACAGCCTCGTGCACAAGCAGGCGACGAACACGTTCGACGATGCGAAGGCGTTCCATGCGGATGCGGAGGTCGACGCGGACTGGGTGCCCGACGACGCGACCGCGATCACCGTGCGCACGTCGACGGTCGAGGATGCCGCGGACGCCGTGATCCTGCTGCAGAGCGCCGCTCCCCTCCCCGACGACTGCATCGAGACGGCCCGCACCTCCGCCCCGGCATGGAGCCTCGACGACGCGCCGTCGGCCTACGAGGCGAAGACGGTGTTCGTCTGCGGCGACTGGAGCGTCATCCCCGGCGCGGACGGCTGGCTCGGGTGGACCCCGAACTCCGAGGACGAGCGGGAGGCCGCGCAGGAGCAGCGCGGCTGACCGGGCGCGGCCGCCTCAGGCCCGCCCGCGGAGGATGAGGTTCCAGTAGACCCAGGGCAGCACCCACCGGTCCATCACGTAGGTGAAGCGGCGCTCCCGGTACAGGGTCTTCCAGAACGGGACGGTCGGACGCAGCCGTCCCGTCCGGTCGAACTCCGCGAACACCACCGTGCGGCGGGTCACCGTGAACGGCGTGACGCTGTATCCGTCGTAGCGGCTCTCCTTCTGCGGCCGGGTGAGCCCGTCGACGAGGACCTTGGCCTGGGAGCGGAGCGCGCCGCCCGACCGCACGGGCGTGATCGATGCCGCGTCGCCGAGGGCCCAGACGTCGCTCCATCGGCGGTGCCGCAGGGTCTCCGGGTCGACATCGACGAAGCCGTCGGCATCGGCGAGGCCGCTCGCCGCGATCCACGGCGCGGCGGCCTGCGGGGGCACCGTGTGCAGCACGTCGTAGGCGATGGTCTCGCGGCGTCCCTCGCGCATGACCTCGATCTCCTTCGCCTCGGGCCGCACCTCGGCGAGGTCCGCCCCGTACACGGCCTCGATGCCGTATCGGGCGATCTTCGCCTCCAACTCCGCGGCGATCGGGGCGAGGGCGAAGGGCGACGGCTCCGGCGTCAGGAACACCACACGGATGTCGTCGAGCACTCCGAGGCGCGCCCACCGGTCGCACGCCAGATACATCGGCTTCTGCGCGACGCCCGCGCAGGAGGCGGGTTCCGGCGCCTGGGTGAACACGACCGTGCCCGAGCGCACCCGCTGCAGCGCGGCCGACGCCTTCTCGGCGAGGGGCAGCGTGTAGTTCGAGACCACCGCGGGGTCGCGCGTCGCCGCGCGCAGTCCGGGCACGGCATCCCAGTCCTGTTCGATCCCCGCGGCGACGATCAGCTGCTCGTAGGCGATGCGCCCGCCCGAGGCGAGGTCGACCACGCGGTCGTCCGGCCGCACCTCCGC
>DAMDKH010000260.1:0-3015 GCA_032099965.1 Microbacterium sp. | reverse complement strand
CCTGTGACTTCCCGATCCGGTCTGAGTCCGTCCGCGCACCTGCAGTTGTAGTCGGCGGAGGTGACGCGCGGGTGAACGGGCGCCGAACACGCGCATCCCCCACACGGGGTCCGGTGAGGAGAAGCTTGGATGCCCTAGTAAATGCGCGGGCACCGAAGTAAACTGCTCTCGTGCCAACGACGGCGCGAAGGGACATCGCACAATGACTCGTACCATTCCCCACTTCCTTGGCGGAACGCACCGCACCCCGACCGAGGGCCGCTTCGCCGACGTGTTCGATCCGAGCACCGGTGCGGTGCAGGCGCGCGTTCCCCTCGCCTCGGCCGACGACGTGCGTGCGGCCATCGCCGATGCCGAGGCCGCCCAGCCCGGGTGGGCGGCGACCAACCCGCAGAAGCGCGCGCGTGTGCTGCTGCGCTTCCTCGACCTCGTGCAGCGCGAGATGCAGCCGCTCGCCGAGCTGCTCGCGAGCGAGCACGGCAAGACCGTCGATGATGCGAAGGGCGACATCCAGCGCGGGCTCGAGGTGATCGAGTTCTCGGCGGGCGCCCCGCACCTGCTCAAGGGCGAGTACTCCACCGGCGCCGGAGCCGGCATCGACGTCTACTCGATGCGCCAGCCCCTCGGTGTCGTCGCCGCCATCACCCCCTTCAACTTCCCCGCCATGATCCCGCTCTGGAAGGCGGGGCCGGCGCTCGCCGCGGGCAACGCCGTGGTGCTCAAGCCCAGCGAGCGCGACCCCTCCGTTCCGGTGCGCCTCGCCGAGCTGTTCCTGGAGGCGGGGCTTCCGGCCGGCGTCCTCAACGTGGTGCACGGCGATAAGGAGGCCGTCGACACCCTGCTGCACGACGACCGGGTGCGCGCCGTGGGGTTCGTGGGCTCCACGCCCATCGCGGAGTACATCTACGCCACGGCCGCCGCGAACGGCAAGCGCGCCCAGTGCTTCGGTGGTGCCAAGAACCACATGATCGTGATGCCGGACGCCGACCTCGATCAGGTCGCCGACGCGCTGATCGGCTCGGGATACGGATCCGCCGGTGAGCGGTGCATGGCCATCTCGGTGGCCGTCCCGGTGGGGCAGGAGACCGCCGACGCGCTCGCCGCGACGCTGCTCGACCGCGTGCGCCGCCTGCGAGTCGGGCCGGCGCTCTCCCCGGACGTCGACTACGGCCCCCTGGTGTCGCGCGACGCCGTCGAACGGGTCGAGGGGTACATCCAGCGGGGCGTCGACGAGGGGGCGACCCTCCTCGCCGACGGCCGCGGGCTGCAGGTCGACGGCCACGAGGAGGGGTTCTACCTCGGCCCGACCCTGTTCGACCACGTCACGACCGACATGGCGATCTACCGCGAGGAGATCTTCGGGCCGGTGCTCGTGATCGCCCGCGCCGCCGACTACGAGGAGGCGCTGCGGATGGCGTCGGAGCACGAGTACGGCAACGGCGTCGCGATCTTCACGCGCGACGGCGACGCCGCCCGCGACTTCGCCGCCCGCGTCGAGGTGGGCATGGTCGGGGTGAACGTCCCGATCCCCGTGCCGATCGCTTACTACACGTTCGGCGGATGGAAGCGCAGCGGGTTCGGCGACCTCAACCAGCACGGCGCCGACGCCTTCCGCTTCTACACGAAGACCAAGACGGTGACGAGCCGCTGGCCGGCCGCGGGCATCCGCGAGGGCGCCAGCTTCGTCATCCCCACCATGCACTGATCCGCCCGTACCGCACCCAGGAGTCGACGATGACCATGACCGACCTCGCCACCCCCACCACCGCCGAGGAGCGGGAGGCGATCCTCGAAGCCGTCCGCGAGTTCGCCGACGCCGAGCTCGCCCCCTACGCCGGTGAGCGCGACGAGAAGCACATCTTCCCCCGCGAGTCGCTCGGGCGCGGAGGGGAGCTCGGACTCGGCGGCATCTACGTGCGCGAGGAGTCGGGCGGCACCGGCCTCAGCCGCGTCGACACCGTCGCCATCTTCGAGGAGCTCGCCCAGGCCGACCCCGCGGTCGCCGCCTACATCTCCATCCACAACATGGTCGTGTGGATGATCGACACGTACGGCACCGACGAGCAGATCTCCCGCTGGCTGCCCGACCTCACCACCATGGCCGCGTTCGGCGGCTACTGCCTCACCGAGCCGGGCGCCGGGTCGGATGCCGCGAACATCGCCACGAGCGCCGTGCGCGACGGCGACGAGTTCGTGCTGAACGGCGCCAAGCAGTTCATCTCGGGCGCCGGCGAAGCGGCCGTGTACGTCGTGATGGCGCGCTCCGGCGGGCCCGGCGCCGGCGGCATCTCGGCCTTCCTCGTGCCGGGCGATGCCGAGGGGCTCAGCTTCGGAGCGCCCGAGAAGAAGATGGGCTGGCACGCCCAGCCGACGCGGCCCGTGCTGTTCGACGACGTCCGGGTGCCCGCATCCGCTCTGCTCGGCGACGAGGGGCGGGGCTTCGCGATCGCCATGTCGGCGCTCAACGGCGGCCGGCTCAACATCGCCGCCTGCTCGCTCGGCGGGGCGCAGTGGGCCCTCGACCGCGCGGTGCAGTACGTGCACGAACGGGTGGCGTTCGGTGAGCCGCTGGCCGAGAAGCAGTCGATCCTGTTCCAGATCGCCGACATGCGCACCGAGCTGCAGGCCGCGCGGCTGCTCGTGCGCGACGGCGCCGAAGCGGTCGACGCCCAGGCACCCGACGCGACGATGCGCTGCGCGATGGCCAAGCGCTTCGCGACGGCGGCTACGGCTATCTGCAGGACTACGGCATCGAGAAGGTCGTGCGCGACCTGCGGGTGCACCAGATCCTCGAGGGCACCAACGAGATCATGCGCCTCATCGTCGGGCGGGAGATGTTGCGCCCGGCGGGCTCGACCTCGATGCGGAGCGCGTCATGACCCGTGTCGCGTTCCTCGGCCTCGGACACATGGGGCTCCCGATGGCGCTGAACCTGACGAAGGCGGGCCACCGGGTGCAGGGGTTCGATCCGATGCCTGCGGCCGTCGACGCCGCGCGGGCGGCCGGCATCCCGAC
>DAMDKH010000259.1:0-3029 GCA_032099965.1 Microbacterium sp. | reverse complement strand
GGCGCCGATCACCTCGGAGAGGGCGGCGGCGAGGTCGTCGTAGTCCCAGGCGACGTCGCCTCCGAGCTCGTACACCGCTCCGTCATGGCCCTCTTCGAGCAGCACGACGGCTGCGGCCTCGGCGAAGTCGCGGCGGCTGGCGGATGCGACGCGACCGTCGCCCACGCTCGCGGCGAAGCCGCCGGTCGCGCGTGCCTGCGCGAGGGTGTCGGCGTAGTTCTCGGTGTACCAGTTGTTGCGCAGGATCACGGAGGGGATGCCGCTGGCCGCGATGAGCTCCTCGGTGGCCTTGTGCTCGGGCGCCAGCACGAGGTCGCTCGTCGTCGCCTTCGGTGCGCTCGTGTACACCAGCTTCGACACCCCGGCGGCGGCCGCGGCGTCGATGACCGCGCGGTGCTGCTCCACGCGCCGACCGACTTCCGAGCCCGAGATCAGCAGCACGGCGTCGACATCGGACAGGGCGGCGGTGACGGTCTCCGGGCGGTCGTAGTCGACGACGGCGGTGCGGATGCCGCGGTCGGCCAGATCGCCGGCCTTCGCGGGGTCGCGCACGCCGGCGACGATCTCGTCGGGCTGTGCTCCGCGGGCGAGGAGGCTGTCGATGACGAGGCGGCCGAGGTGTCCGGTGGCGCCGGTGACGAGGAGGGTCATGAGGGTCCTTTCGTAGGTGACAGCGAGGACAACCCGCCGCCGGCGCTGAACCTTCCACCCGGACGGTACCCACTTTGACGTAAGGTACCTACATGACGGTGAGTTATGCGCAATTGCGGGAGAAAGCGCCGGCGATCTTCGAGCAGGGATGCAGCACGCGCGTCGTGCTCGACCACGTGATGAGCAAGTGGGGCGTGCTGGTGCTGTCGTCGTTGTCCGACGGCACGCACCGGTGGGGCGAACTGCGGCGGGAGGTCGACGGGATCAGCGAGAAGATGCTCGCCTCGACGCTGCGCACTCTGGCGGAGGACGGCCTCGTGCATCGCGAGTCGTTCCCTGCGGTCCCTCCGCACGTGGAGTACAGCCTGACCCCGCTGGGGCGCGACCTGATGGAACGGATGCTGCCGCTCATGGCGTGGATCGCCGACCACGCCGACGGGATGCTCGGCCGTCCCTGAAGTCTGCGGATTCCGTTGCTCGCCACCCATTCGAGAGTGGAATCAGTCGCGTTCAGAAAGTGATTGACGCGATAACCGCAAGAGCCCTACTGTCTGAGCATGGCAGCAACGACGCCCATCCATCTCGAACGACCCGACGGTAAAGGCCTCGCCTCCGGCACGCTCGGACTGTGGGGCTCGACCGTCATCGGTCTGGCCTCGACCGCCCCGGTGTACTCCCTCGTCGCCACGCTCGGCTTCGTGGTGCTCGCCGTGGGCGCACAGGCCCCCATCGCCTTCATCATCGCCTTCGTGCCGATGCTGCTCATCGCCTTCGCGTACCGCGAGCTGAACAATGCCGTGCCGGACTGCGGGACGACGTTCACCTGGGGCACGAAGGCGTTCGGGCCGTGGGTCGGCTGGATGGGCGGGTGGGGCGTCGCCGTCGCCGGGATGGTGGTGCTCGCCAACCTCGCCCAGATCGCATCCGTCTACTTCTGGTCGCTGATCGGCCAGGATCTCGCGAACGACGACTGGCGTGTGGTCATCGTGGCGGTGCTGTTCATCGCCGCCATGACCTGGGTGAGCTGGCGCGGTGTCGAGATCGGCGAGCGCATCCAGAACATCCTCCTCGCCATCCAGTACCTCGCGCTCGTCGTCTTCGTCGTCGCCGCGCTGTGGCAGTTCTTCGCCGGCACCGCGCCGGATCCGACCCCGTTCGACCTGGAGTGGCTGAACCCGTTCGCGTTCACCGACTGGTCGGGATTCACCGAGGCCATCCTGCTCGCGCTCTTCATCTACTGGGGGTGGGACACCTGCCTCGCGCTGAATGAGGAGACGAAGGATCCGCAGCGCATCCCCGGCCGTGCGGCGTTGCTCACGACCGTGATCCTGCTCTTCACGTACGTCGGCGTGACGATCGCCGCGATGATGTACGCGGGGCTCGGCGCGGACGGCACCGGGCTCGGCAACGAGGCGAACGCCGACGACTTCTTCCTCGCGATCAAGGACGGCCTGCTCGGACCCTTCGGATGGGTCCTCGTGGTCGCCGTGGTCATCTCGGCGATCTCCTCGACCCAGACGACCATCCTCCCCACGGCCCGCGGCACGCTCGCGATGGGCGTCTACCGCGCCCTGCCCGCGCGGTTCAAGGAGGTGCACCCGGTCTACAAGACCCCGTCGTTCTCCACGATCGTCATGGGGGTGATCGCGTCGCTCTACTACGTGGGCATGACGCTCATCAGCGACAACATCCTGCAGGACTCGATCCTGTCGCTGGGGCTCGCGATCGCGTTCTACTACGCCATCACCGGTTTCGCCTGCGTCTGGTACTTCCGCGCCGACATCCGGCGGTCGGCGCGCGACTTCTTCTTCAAGGGCCTGTTCCCGCTGATCGGAGCCCTGCTGCTCACCGGAGCGTTCGTGCAGTCGGCGATCGACATGTGGGACGTCGACTACGGCTACACGGTGCTGTTCGGCATCGGCGGCACCTTCGTGATCGGGATCGGGTCGCTCGCCATCGGACTGGTGCTCATGGTCCTGTGGTACCTGTTCCCGCGGTCGAAGCGGTTCTTCCGTGGCGAGAGCCTGAACCGCGACACCCAGGTCATGGTCCCGGACGAGCCGGCCGCGACGATCCGGTCGATCGACGGCGGCATCTGACCGACGCCCCGGCGCCGGCGGGGCGGTCGGCGGTGTCCTAGGCTTGCTGACGTGCGTATCCGGCTCGACATCGCCTACGACGGCACCCATTTCCGCGGCTGGGCCAGGCAGCCCGCACTGCGCACGGTGCAGGGCACGATCGAGGATGCCCTCGCCCGCATCGTCGGGTCTGAGACGCGTCTCGTCGTGGCCGGCCGCACCGACGCGGGCGTGCACGCCACCGGGCAGGTGGCGCACGTCGACCTCGACGAGGCGCAGTGGGCACGGGTGGCCTCCCGC
>DAMDKH010000258.1:0-3035 GCA_032099965.1 Microbacterium sp. | reverse complement strand
CCGATCTGGAGGTGGTCGTCGGCCGGCCCCAGGTGCGGAGGGCCCGCGCGTTCCACCTCGCCGACTACGCGCTCGGGCTCTATGCCAGCCGCGACTTCCTGCACCGGCATCCCGAACCCCGCTCCGTCGACGACCTGGCGGGGAAGCCGCTGGTGTACTTCGTCGAGTCGCTGCTGCACGTCGACTCGCTCGACGACGCCCGCCGGGCGGTGCCGGGCATGACGGATGCCGTGGCGAGCACGAACGTGTACGTGCACGTCGACGCGACCCGCGCGGGGGCCGGTTTCGGCCTCCTGCCGGCGTTCCTCGCCGACCGTCACCCCGACCTCGTGCGGGTGCTCCCCGACCAGGTCGACGAGCGCCTGCCGTACTGGCTGATCGCGCGGCCGGACGCGCTCACGAGACCTGCGACGGCCGCGTTCCTGGAGGCGCTGCAGGAGAGGCTGCAGGCGGTGCGCCCCGATCTTCTCGGGCGGCGCTGAGGTCGGATCAAAGCGTGCGCCGCCGACGGACGGCCGCGCAACGCGACGCGCGGAGCGCTCAGGCCATCGCGGCCGACGCCGCCTCGTCCTCCGTGGTGGCGACGAGCTGCCCGCAGGCGCCGTCGATCTCCTTGCCGCGGGTGTCGCGGAGGGTCGTGGGGATGCCGGCGTCGTTGAGGCGACGCACGAACTCGTCGGTGACGTCCTTGTCGGACGACGTCCAGATCGACCCCGGCGTCGGGTTCAGCGGGATGGGGTTGACGTGCACCCAGCCGCGTCCGCGCTGGTTGAGCTTGTCGGCGAGGAGGTCGGCGCGCCAGGCGTGGTCGTTCATGTCCTTGATGAGCGCGTACTCGATCGAGACCCGGCGACCGGTCTTCTCGTAGTACTCGTAGGCGGCGTCGAGCGCCTCATCGACCTTCCACCGCGAGTTCACCGGGATGAGCTCGTCGCGCAGGTGATCGTCCGGCGCATGCAGCGACAGGGCGAACGTGACGGGGATGCCCTCGTCGGACAGCTTGCGGATGGCCGGCACGAGGCCCACGGTCGACACCGTGATCCCTCGGGCGCTCATGCCGAGCCCGTCGGGCTGCGGGGCCACCATGATGCGCACGGCATCCATGACGCGCTTGTAGTTGGCGAGCGGCTCGCCCATGCCCATGAAGACGATGTTCGAGACGCGCTCCATGCTGTGGTCGTCGGCCTTCTTGCCCCCGAGGCCGCCCTCGGCGATGAGGCGGTTGGCCCGCACGATCTGCTCGACGATCTCGGCCGTCGACATGTTGCGCGTGAGTCCCGCCTGGCCGGTGGCGCAGAAGGGGCAGTTCATGCCGCAGCCGGCCTGGCTCGACACGCACAGCGTGATGCGGCCGGGGTAGCGCATGAGCACCGACTCGACGAGGGCCCCGTCGTGCAGCCGCCACAGGAACTTGATCGTGTCGCCGCGATCGGTCTCGAGCCGGCGCACCTCCGTCATCAGCGGCGGGAGCATCCCGGCCACCAGGTCGTCGCG
Organism: Microbacterium sp.; assembly: GCA_032099965.1. Classification (GTDB taxonomy): domain Bacteria; phylum Actinomycetota; class Actinomycetes; order Actinomycetales; family Microbacteriaceae; genus Microbacterium. The sequence continues at coordinate 1,541 of DAMDKH010000258.1, read as the reverse complement.
GATGCCGGCGGGCAGGTCGGTCATCTGCGCGGGGTCCGACGTGTAGTGGCGGAAGTAGTGGGTCGCGAGCTGCTTCGCGCGGAAGCCGGGCAGCCCCAGCTCCTTCACCTTGTCGATGCGCTCGGCGGGGGTGAGGTCGGCGAGATGCACGGGCGGCTTGCCGCGCTTGGGGCTCGCGAACTGCAGCAGCGGACGCCCCTCGGCATCCTTCTGCTGCGTCCAGCCCTCGGTCGCCGGGCGCACCTGCGTGCTGCCGGCGGGACGTCCGGTGGTGCGGACCTTGCCCTGGGCGGGTCGACCCTCGGGGGCGGACGCGGATGCTGCGGGGCGCGTCTCGCGCGTGCGGGGGTTCTCGGTCATACCTTCCAGGGTACCGGGGACCGAGTGGGAGACGGCTGGGCCGTCGGAGGCCCTCCCTAGACTGACCGGCATGGACTTCGTGTGGATCGTCGGGATCATCATCGGCGCGATCGTCGTGATCGCCCTCGTGTCGGCCGCGCTGCGGGCGATGCGACCGACCGTCCCCGAAGCCCGCGACGGCGTGCCGATGACCGTCGCGCCCGAGGTGGCGGCTCGGATCGACGACCTCGTCCGCGCCGACAACAGGATCGCCGCCATCAAGACCCTGCGCGACCACACCGGCGAGAGCCTGCAGTCCGCGAAGCGCCGCATCGATCACTGGCCCACCGGCACCGCCCCCGCCACCACCGCTCTCCCGATCCACCCGCCGATGCTCCACGACGTCGCGTCGCTGCGCGCATCCCTGCCCGCCGCATCCGTCGCCGAGATCGACCGACTCGTCGCCGCCCAGCAGCAGATCGCCGCGATCAAGGTGCTGCGCGACGAAGCGGGTCTCGGCCTCAAGGAGTCGAAGGATCTGATCGACGCCTGGCGACCCTGACGCCTCCGCCCGCATCCCGCGTTGTAATGACAGGTTGACATCGGGGACAATGGAGACACCCCCACCGCTAGGAGCATGATGTCCGACCGTCTCGACCGCGCACGCGCCACCGGAGTCCTCGCCGTGCTCCGCGCCTCCTCCCCCGAGCTCGCCCTCGAGGCATCCGAGGCCATCATCCGCGGAGGGGTGACCGGCATCGAGGTCACGTTCTCCACCCCCGACGCTCCCGCCGTGATCCGCGAGCTCATCGCCCGGCACGGCGACGCCGCCTACGTCGGCGCCGGCACCGTGACCACCCCCGAGCAGGCGACCCTCGCCGCCGAGGCCGGCGCGGAGTTCCTCGTGAGCCCGGGCACCCTGCCCGCCCTCACCCGCCGCATGCTCGACACCGGACGCGTCGTGATGACCGGCGCCATGACCCCCACCGAGGTCATGGGCGCCCTCGAACTCGGAGTCGACGTCGTCAAGATCTTCCCCGCGTCGCTCGGCGGACCCTCGTACCTCGGCGCCCTGCGCGGCCCGTTCCCCCACGCCCCGCTCATGCCCACCGGCGGCGTCACCCCCGACAACCTCGCCGACTGGTTCGCCGCGGGCGCGGTCGCCGTGGGCGCGGGTGGCGACCTGGCCAACGGCGCATCGC
>DAMDKH010000257.1:0-3037 GCA_032099965.1 Microbacterium sp. | reverse complement strand
CGTCGCCGGTCGCGTCGCGCGGGCCGCCGGCGCGACGCTCGTACGCTGCGGGCTCGACGGCCGCGTGGCGACCGTCGAGGTCCAGGCGGCGTACGCTGGACTCGCAGCCGTCTCCCGTGCTCGAGCCGGGCCACCCGAAGGCGAATGACGGCGAACCGTCCTCCCCTCTGCCGACCAGGCGCAGAGAAGGGGTGTGTATGGTGTGCTTCGAAGAAAGGACGCTCCCTTGGCTGAAGGCAAGAAGCTCGTCATCGTCGAGTCCCCGACGAAGATGCGGTCGATCCAGGGTTACCTGGGCGACGGCTACGAGGTGCTGAGCTCGGTGGGGCACATCCGCGACCTCGCGGACAAGAAGGACATCCCGGCCGCCGACAAGCAGGCGTACGGCAAGTACTCGATCGACATCGACAACGGCTTCGATCCGTACTACGTCGTGTCCGACCGCAAGACCAAGACCGTCGCCGAGTTGAAGCGCGCGTTGAAGAACGCCGACGAGCTCCTCCTCGCCACTGATGAGGACCGCGAGGGCGAGGCCATCGCCTGGCATCTGCTCGAGACCCTCAAGCCCAAGGTCCCGGTCAAGCGCATGGTCTTCCACGAGATCACCAAGGACGCCATCCAGGCCGCCGTCGGCAACACGCGTGAGCTCGACCACGCTCTTGTCGACGCCCAGGAGACCCGTCGCATCCTCGACCGCCTGTACGGGTGGGACGTCTCGCCCGTGCTCTGGTACAAGGTCAAGACCGGCATCTCCGCCGGCCGCGTCCAGTCCGCCGCGACCCGTCTGATCGTCGACCGCGAGCGCGAGCGCATGGCGTTCGTCTCCGCCGAGTACTGGGATGTCGACGCCGCGGCCGCCGCCAGCGGCACAAGCTTCCGCATCCGCCTCGTTCGCGTCGACGGGAGCCAGCTCGCGCGCGGTTCCGACTTCGACGATCGCGGCTCCCTCAAGCGCGCCGTCGTCGTGCTCGACGAGGCCGCCGCTGCCGCGCTCGCGCAGGCGGTCGAGTCCACCGGAGCGGGCACGGTCACCAAGGTCGAGGCCAAGCCCGGCACCCGCAGCCCGTACGCGCCCTTCACCACGTCGACGCTCCAGCAGGAGGCCGGTCGCAAGCTCTCGATGAGTGCGAAGCAGGCGATGAGCGTCGCCCAGCGTCTCTACGAGAAGGGCTACATCACTTATATGCGTACCGACTCCACGTCGCTGAGCACCCAGGCGGTGCAGGCGGCGCGGAGCCAGGCGGTCTCGCTCTACGGCGACGCGGCGGTGCCGCTGAAGCCCCGGGTCTACAAGTCCAAGAGCAAGAACGCCCAGGAGGCGCACGAGGCGATCCGTCCCTCGGGCGACACCTTCCGCACGCCGGCCTCGCTGTCGTCCGAACTCGACCGCGAGGAGCAGCGGCTCTACGACCTCATCTGGAAGCGCACGGTCGCCAGCCAGATGTCCGACGCCAAGTACGAGACGACCACCGTCACGCTCGCCGTGGATGCCGCCGGTCAGGTCGCCGAATTCACCGCTTCCGGCACCGTCTACACGTTCAAGGGCTTCCTCGAGGCGTACGAAGAGGGGCGCGACGAGAAGCGCGGAGACGCCGACGCCGCCGAGAATCAGTCGCTGCCGGCGGTCGCCGTCGGCGATGAGCTGACCGTGTCCGACGCCGAGGCCAAGGGCCACCGCACGACGCCCAAGCCCCGCTACACCGAGGCGTCGCTGGTGAAGGTGCTCGAGGAGAAGGGCATCGGTCGTCCGTCGACCTTCGCCACCATCCCCGAGACGATCCTCGATCGCGGCTACGCGGTCAAGCGCGGCCAGGCGCTCGTCCCCACCTGGCTCGCGTTCAGCGTGGTCCGCCTGCTCGAGGAGCACTTCGCGGAACTCGTCGACTACGACTTCACCGCTGCTCTCGAAGACGACCTCGACACCATCGCCCGGGGCGAGCAGGACCGCGTCGAGTGGCTGAAGGGGTTCTACTACGGCTCCGACTCCCACGTGGGTCTGCGCAAGGTCGTCGACAATCTCGGCGAGATCGACGCTCGGGCGCTCAACTCGACGCCCATCACCGAGACCGCCACGCTGCGGTTCGGCAAGTACGGTCCGTACCTTGAGGTCGCCGACCCGGCCGACCCCGAGGCGAAGCCGCGCATCGTGAACGTGCCCGAGGATCTCGCGCCGGATGAGCTGACGGCCGAGAAGGCGCAGGAACTCATCGATGCGCCCGTCGCCGGCGACCGGGTGCTCGGCGAGAACCCGGAGAACGGCAAGGTCATCGTCGTCAAGGACGGCCGCTTCGGACCGTACGTGCAGGAGACCGATCCGGTCGCCGACGACGCCGCGGTCGACGAGGCCACGGGCGAGGTCGTCGATGCGCCCAAGAAGCGCGGTGCCAAGAAGGACACCGCTCCCAAGCCGCGCACCGCGTCGCTGTTCCGGTCGATGTCGGTCGAGACCATCGATCTGCCCACCGCTCTGCAGTTGCTCAGCCTGCCGCGTGTGGTGGGTGTCGATCCGGAGACGGGCGACGAGATCACCGCGCAGAACGGCCGCTTCGGGCCCTACCTCAAGAAGGGCGCGGATTCGCGTTCGCTGGAGAGCGAATCGCAGATCTTCGACGTGACCCTCGAGCAGGCGCTCGAGATCTACCAGCAGCCGAAGTACGGGGCGCGACGGGCATCCAGCGCCCTCGCCGAGTTCGCCGCCGACCCGGTCAGTGGCAAGCCGATCCGCGTGCGCGACGGGCGTTTCGGCCCGTACGTCACCGACGGCGAGACGAACGTCACCATCCCGCGCGGACAGACGCCCGACGACATCACCTTCGAGATCGCCGTGCAGATGCTCGCCGACAAGCGCGCCAAGGGCCCCGCCCCCAAGCGCGGGTCTCGCACCGCGGCGAAGAAGGCCCCGGCGAAGAAGGCTCCCGCCAAGAAGGCCCCGGCCAAGAAGACGACCGCAGCCGCGAAGAAGACCACCACGGCGACCACCGCCGCGAAGAAGACCACCACGGCGACCACCGCCGCGAAGAAGACGGCCGCGGCGAAG
>DAMDKH010000256.1:2634-3056 GCA_032099965.1 Microbacterium sp. | reverse complement strand
ACCGCAGGCCGTGGTCGCCGTCCGCGACCGCGGCGCCGGCCGCCCGACCAAACGCGAGCGCCGCGACATCGACCGTCTGCGCGGCCGCTCGACCCCCGACGATCTGCTCGACTGATCCGGCAGGCGACGGCCGCGTGCCTTCAGCCCGTGCGCTCACGGCGGAGGGACTAGAGGCGATCGAGCAGCCAGCCCGCGGAACGAACCGCCGCGACGCCCACGTTCGCAAGTCGCCCGGCGAGTTCGCGGTCGCTCGTCGTCGCGATCACCCGTTCGCCCGACCTGACGCGCCGCTCGGCTTCCGCCACGATCGCATCATCGCCCGCGGCATCCGCGCGCACGATCGACACACCATCGGGGGCATCGTGGATCTCCCGCGCACGCCCCTCGACGACCAGCGCCACCGCCGGGTACCAGGTGGTGCC
>DAMDKH010000256.1:0-2624 GCA_032099965.1 Microbacterium sp. | reverse complement strand
GCGGGCACACTGACCCCGGAGACACGCGTCGCGAGGCGTGCCGCGGCACCGGCGCGATCCTTCCACCACCCGTCGGGCACCGACCCGACGACGTTCGCCGCATCGATGACGAGCGACGAGCGTTCGGCGAGCAACGCGCGCAGAGTCGGCCACGCCGACGCGAATCCGGGATGCAGCGGGCGGTCGTCGACCTCATCGACCGCCACCCACTCCAACGCCACGCTCTCGGGATCACTGATCACCGGATCGAACGGGGTCTCGACGTCGGCGACCACCGTCGTATACGCCCAGATGCCCAGATCGAGCACGCTCGTGAAGCGGGCGCGGACCGCGCCATCCGGAACGCCGGCCTCCTCCTGCGCCTCGCGCAGGGCACCGACGATCGCGTCCTCGCCCTCGTGCAGCGCGCCTCCGGGCAATCCCCAGGTGCCGCCGAAATGACTCCACGCCACGCGGTGCTGCAGCAGCACACCCCGCACCGGGTCGACGGCCAGCAGTCCGGCGGCGCCGAAGCGACCCCAGTAGCGTTCGCCACCCGGTGCCACCACCCAGGCATCCCCCGGGTCGCGCGGTCCCTGCGGTCGGCGCGGTTCACCGTCGGCGGGAGGAAGGATGGTCACCCCTCCACCCTGTCACAGCCTCGCCGACGCGGCGCCGCATCGCGTCACATGACGACGAAGGCGGGCGGCTCCGAGGAGCACACCCGCCTTCGGCGACCTGTGGGTCAGCGCTGACGACGCTCCCGCACACGCATGTTGACGACGATCGGCGTTCCCTCGAACGCGTACAACTCGCGCAGGCGACGCTGGATGAAGCGTCGGTACCCGGGGTCGAGGAATCCGGTCGTGAACAGCACGAACGTCGGCGGACGGGTCGATGCCTGCGTGCCGAACAGGATGCGCGGCTGCTTGCCCCCGCGGAGCGGGTGCGGGTGCTCGGCCACGAGCTCGGCGAGGAAGGCGTTGAACTTGCCCGTGGGAATGCGGCGGTCCCAGTTCTCCAAGGCCGTCTCCAGCGCGGGAACGAGCTTGTCGAGGTGTCGTCCCGTCTTGGCGGAGATGTTCACGCGCGGCGCCCAGGCGACGTGTGCGAGATCCTGCTCGATCTCCCGCTCGAGGTAACGGCGACGGTCGGCGTTCTCCAGGTCGTCGTCGTTCAGACGGTCCCACTTGTTGAAGGCCAGCACGAGGGCTCGTCCCGACTCGAGCACGAGGTCGATGATGCGCACGTCCTGCTCGCTGATCGTCTCGGAGACGTCGAGCACGACCACGGCCACCTCGGCCTTCTCGAGCGCGGCCGAGGTGCGGAGCGAAGCGTAGAAGTCAGCGCCCTGCGCCATGTGCACGCGCCGCCGGATGCCCGCCGTGTCGACGAGGGTCCACAGCTTGCCGCCGAGTTCGACGATCTCGTCGACGGGGTCGCGGGTGGTGCCGGCGAGGTCGTTCACCACGACGCGCTCCTCCCCCGCTGCCTTGTTCAGCAGCGAGGACTTGCCCACGTTCGGTCGGCCGAGGATGGCGACCCGTCGGGGTCCGCCGATCTCGGCCTTCGCCACCGCCGACACCTCGGGGAGCTTCTTGAGCACCTCGTCGAGGAGGTCGGCGACACCGCGGCCGTGGATGGCGGAGACCGGGTGCGGCTCCCCCAGCCCCAGGTTCCACAGCGCGGCGGCCTCGGGCTCCTGACGGGCGTCGTCGATCTTGTTGGCGACGAGGAAGACGGGCTTCCCGCTCTTGCGCAGCAGGCGCACGACATGCTCATCCGTCGAGGTCGCGCCGACCATGGCGTCGACCACGAACAGCACGACGTCCGAGAGGTCGATCGCCACTTCGGCCTGTGCGGCGACGGAGCGGTCGATGCCGCGGGCATCCGGCTCCCAGCCGCCGGTGTCGACGAGCGTGAACCGACGGTCCGACCACTCGGCCTTGTACGTCACCCGGTCGCGCGTGACGCCGGGGGTGTCCTCGACGACGGCCTCACGGCGGCCGAGGATGCGGTTCACCAGGGCCGACTTGCCCACGTTCGGTCGACCGACGATCGCCACCACGGGCAGCGCGGGGAAGAACTGGATGCCGTCTTCACCGAGCTCGACGCCGGCGAGGAGCGCGGCGTCCTCGTCGTCCAGTTCGTAGTCGGCGAGGCCCGCCCGCAGCGTCTCGGCGCGCTGCTCGGCGAGCTGCTCGTCGAGCGCGTCCATCTTCTCGGCGAGCTGGTCGGGCCCGCCTTCGTATTCTTCATCGGCCATGGTGTGCTCCTCGGAGTCGTTCGATCACCGCGAGGACGGCGTCGATGGTCTGGGTGAAATCGAGCGCGGTCGAGTCGACGACCTCGACGCCCTCTGCGGCGTTGAGGAAGTCGACGACGGCGCTGTCGGAGGCATCCCGCTTGTGCAGAGCGTCCGCGACGGCGGCGGCGTTCTCCCCGGCGAGCTCGCCCGCACGGCGCGCGGCGCGCACCTCCGGGGCGGCGGTGAGCAGGATGCGCACGGGGGCGTCGGGCGCGACCACCGTGGTGATGTCGCGTCCTTCGACGACGACGGCGGGATACGGCGCAGCCGCGACGAGCGCGCGGAACAGGTCGTTGACCTGCGCACGCACCTCGGGCAGACGGGCGACGCCGCTGAC
>DAMDKH010000255.1:0-3057 GCA_032099965.1 Microbacterium sp. | reverse complement strand
GCCGAGGCATCCGCACCGCTCGCCGAGTTCACCGCCGACCCGCGTCTGCGCTGGAACGCGGTCTGACCCGCGCCCGGGCGGCTACGGGGTCCGACTCGCGAGGGGAGCGTCACGACGAGGGCGCGACCCGGAGGGGCCATGCCGGCCACCAGCCGTCGTCGAGACCACCCAGCACCGCCGCCTTCTCGTCGCGCACCTCCGCCGGGAGGTCGGGAGCGGGGCCGGATCCGGACGACCGGCTCCCCTCCTCGAAGACGAGTTGCGTGTGCACCCACGCCCGGCGTCCGACGGGGAAGACCTCCCGCAGACCGCCGGCCGCGATGCCGAGAACCGTGTTCTCGAGCTCGGTCGCGGCGGTGTCGGCGTTCTCGTCGCAGGCATCGCAGGTGCACGAGGGGACCACGGCGTCGAAGAGCGCACCGGCCTCGACCCGGACGCACGGCGGTGTCGGCGTGAGCACGATGGTCGCACCCGCCGACGGCTCCACCACGATCCGCGGTGCCCCCTGCGGATCCAGCTCCCGTCGGACCTCGACCAGGTACGCGTCGTGCAGATGCTCCACGAGGGCGTCGACCACCAGGAGGAGCGGTGCGAAGCGCTCGGGGTGCGACTCGCGCGAGTACGCGTCCTCCGGCGGGGCGCCGTCGGACCACCGGCTTCCGTACGGGATGACCCGGCCGTCTCCGTCGACGTACTCCCGCTCGGGCAGGGGCGGACGACGGTACGCGACCGGGGGAACGGTCAGCGCGCGCGTCGCCCCGTCTCGGTCGAGAGCCCGCATCTCCTCGTCGTCCTCATCCTCCTGCGGCCAGGTCGCGAGCATGTCGAGGAACTCCGGGAGGCGTTCCGGATGCGCCCGCATCCCCTGCAGCAGCCCCGCTACCGGGAGGGAGCGTGTGCGCGTTCCGACTTCGAGCTCGGGCGTCGCCCGCCAGGTGGCCGCGGGGTGGGCGACCGCGATCGCATTCCCGACGAACAGCGCCGCGGACTCCGCCAGAGCGGGCGACTCCCCGACGACCGGATGCGCGGTCACGAACCGCCAGAGCGCCGAGAAATCGACGGCGAGGTGCGCCGGGTCGACTCCTCGGGCCTCGGCGAAGTCCGCGAAGGGCTCGAAGCCGCCGACGAATCGCACGGCGCCCGGCGTATCGGACGGTGGCGGGAACCGCAGGATCGCCGCCTCGCCCGCCTCGGGGAGCGCGCCGAACGGCCCGGGGAACGGTGCACTGCTCATGGGGTCACCCTCGTCCTCACTGCGCGGCGTCTCCGTGCCGGGCGCGACCGAGCATAGTCACCCGGCGCGCGGTCCGCCGCGGCGCATCCCGCACGCGACCCGCGCCACCACCGAAACGGATCCGGGCCCCGCACGCGGGCGTAGCCTGAGGGCATGCCTGAGACGTGGAAAGACATCGCGGCCGAGATCCTGCACCTCTACCCGTCGGGCGCCCGGCTCGTCGGCGTCGCCGGAGTGGATGCCGCGCGCTCCCGCCGCGCCGCGGACGACCTCGGCGCGGCGCTCACCGCCGCTGGCCAGACCGTCGAGCGGGCGCACGCGGACGACGGCGACGAGGATGCCCTGCGCGCCGACGTGATCACCCCGTTCCGCGCCGACCGCAGCGACCGCGTGCTCGTCGTCTCCGGCCCGCCCCCGGTGCTCAGCACGAGCGCCCGCGGCCTGTGGAACTACTCGGTGTGGCAGCTCGCCGGCGACGAGAAGCCGCACACCGCGGCGTCCGCGCTCGTCCAGCTCGACGATCCGGACCGTCCGTTCCGCCGCTTCGCGGACTTCTGCGCCCTCCCCGCCTCCTTCGGCGCCTGAGGGGCCTTCTTCTCGCTCCGTTCGCCATCTCCCCGCCGGGAGCGGCTGCACGCAGGATGAATTTGCGCCGAGAACCGCGCGGACCGACGGAACCGGTCAGGTGAACGACGCCGCGACGGAGTTGCGGTGGTAGTCGAAGACGATGCTGGTGCGCGTCGAGGCGACGCTGCTCTGCGCCGAGAGGTGCTCCAGCACGAATTCGCGCATCTCCGACGAGTCGGCGACGGCGATGTGCAGCAGGAAGTCGTCGTCGCCGCCGAGGAAGAAGACCTGGATCACCTGCGGGAGCGCCCGCACCCGATCCGCGAACTCCACGATGCTCTCGCGCCGGGCGCTCGGGCGCAGGCTCACACCGATGATGGCCTGGAGTCCGGCGCCGAGCATCCGTTCGTCGACGCTCGCGTGGAATCCGCTGATCACCCCGCGTTCCAGCAGCGAGCGGAGCCGGGCGTGGGCCGTCGACGGGGCGACGCCGAGCGTGGCGGCGAGTTCGGCGTTGGTCATCCGGCCGTCGTCGGCGAGCAGCGCCACGATGCGCCGGTCGATCGGATCGAGCGCCGGAGCCCGAAGGGTGTTCGGACGGTCGGGGGCGGGCGAGGTCTCCATGCGAACGATTATTCAGGATTTAAACCTGCGGCGAATGATCTTCGCTCGATCTGTCGTCTTGCCGGAGCTTCTGCGATCCTGGTCTGCACCTGCCCCAGCACTCAGGAGGATCGATGAAGATCGGCGTGCCCACCGAGGTCAAGAACAACGAGAACCGCGTCGCGCTCACCCCTGCGGGTGCCGATCGCCTGGTGCATGAGGGACACCAGGTGCTCGTGCAGTCCGGCGCCGGACTCGGCTCCCGCATCGACGACGACGCCTACCGCGCCGTGGGCGCCGAGATCGTCGCCACCGCCGATGAGACCTGGGCGGGGGCCGACCTCGTGGTGAAGGTCAAAGAACCGATCGCCTCGGAGTACGGATTCCTGCGAGACGACCTCACCCTCTTCACCTACCTGCACCTCGCGGCCGACCGACCGCTCACCGAGGCGCTGATCGCGGCGGGCACCACCGCCGTCGCCTACGAGACCGTGCAGCTGCCCGACCGCAGCCTGCCCCTGCTCGTGCCGATGAGCGAGATCGCCGGACGCCTGTCGGTGACGGTCGGCTCGTACCATCTGCTGCGCTCGAACGGCGGGCGCGGCCTGCTGCTCGGCGGCATCGCCGGCACCCCGCGCGCCAAGACGGTGGTG
>DAMDKH010000254.1:0-3075 GCA_032099965.1 Microbacterium sp. | reverse complement strand
AGGCGCCCGCCGATGTACCCGGTGGCGCCGAGCACGAGCGCCACGGGCGGCGTGCCGTCGTCGTGCGGGATCGCTCGCAGGTCGTCTTCGCGGCCGGTGGGTCGGGTGAGCTCGCTCATGGTCCCGAGCGTAGGTCGGATCGGGACGGATTTCACCAGGCTCGCTTTTCACTAGTCAAACTAGTAATCTTTCCGGCGAGGAGAGTGAGCACCATGACCATCACCGCGGAGGCGACACGACGCACCGCCACCGGACGCGCCCGAGCCCCACCGTCGAGGGGTGGGAGACCGCGGTCGACCTCACTCCCGTGGCCGCGAGCGACGCCGTCGGCCGCTACACGGGGCTGGCTCGGCATCGGCCACCCCGTCCCCTCCCGTTCTGGGTGAGCTCCGGCGTCGTCGGGCTCATCGCGATCATCGCCGCCATGGCGGCACCCGCGATCGCCGATCTGCTCACCGCCGCCGGATAGCGGCCGCGCCATCGACCACCGATAAGAGAAAGGGGCCCTCATGGGACTCGACGACAAGATCAAGCACGCCGCGGAAGACCTCACCGGCAAGGCGAAGGAGGCCGCGGGCAAGGCGACCGGCAACGAGCGTCTCGAGGCGGAGGGTCAGGCCGACCAGGCCAAGGCCGACGTCAAGAAGGCCGGAGACAACGTGAAGGACGCCTTCACCAACTGAGCGCTCCGCGACGGAGAAGGGGAGACGGTGCGTGCACCGTCTCCCCTTTCGTCTGCCCGGCCGACGCCGGGATCAGTCGTTCGGAGGGGTCTCGTCGTTCGCGCGCCGGGCGTCCTCACGGGACTGCTCGGCGTCTTCCTTCGCCTGCTCGTGATCGCGGATCACCTCGCGCAGTTCCTGGTCCAGGTCTGCGGCCTCCTCGACGGCCGACGTCATCCCGGCGAGGAAGCGGGTGACCACCGCGCGCTCCTTGTCGGTCATCTCGTCGACCAGTGCCAGCATGCGTCGGTGCATCGCCCCGAGCGTCTGGCGCACCTCGTCGTCGCTGCTCACGGTGGGCACGACGATGCCGGCGCGACGGTCGGTCGGATGCGCCTCGCGCCGCACGTGGCCGCCCTTCTCGAGGCGGTCGATCAGCGTCGTCGTGGAGGCGGTGGAGATGTTGAGCGTGCGCGCGATGTCGATGGAGCGCACGATGCGCCCGGCCCGCTGCTCGCGCAGCAGGAACCGCAGGGCGAGCAGATCGGTCTCGTTCATGCCCATCGACGAGCGCGTGCGGGCGCGCATGGCCGTCTCGGCCGAGCGGTACCGGCGCAGCAGGTTGAGCACGTCGACGGTGCTCGCGGTGTCGGAGTCGGGGTACCAGTAGCCGGAGCGGTTGAACTCCTCGTTCGTGTCGCCCATCAGGCCACCACCTCGTCGTCGTCGGTGCCGGATGCCTCGCGCTCGAGGAACTCCGTGGACTCGCGCTCCAGCATCTCGATCGTGCCGGTCTCCACCTCGGAGGGCACGATGCGCAGGAGGCCGCCGGTGATCGCGTCGTTCTCCGCGGCGACGATCTGCTCGAGACGCCAGCGCGGGACGGCGGGGAACCTGTCCCGCAGACGATCGAGCAGTTCGGAATACAGGATGTATCCCGCCTCGTCGAGGGAGAATCGCTCAGCCATGGCTTCCTTTCCGGCCGCGGTATTCCATCCTCTCATCCGTCAGGACGCGGGAGAACGCTAGTCCGCCTCGTTACATGATGATCTTGTAACATAGATGCGTCAGGGGGTGACGAAGATGGTGAATGAGACGAAGACGATCTCGTCGGTGCTCGTGCACTGTGTCGACGAGTTCCGGCGCGTGGACGCGCAGCTCGCGCGACGCCAGGCAGCGAAACGCGCCCCCAACGATACCGATCGGGTGGCCATGCGCTTCATCTCCGAAGCGCCCGCCGACGATCCGGTGACCCCCGGAGACCTCGCCGCTCACCTCAGCGTCAGCACCGCCGCGGTCACGAGCATCATCCGCCGGCTGAACGAGCGCGGGCAGATCGTCGTGACCCCGCACCCGCAGGATGCGCGGTCGAAGGTGCTTCGTCCGTCACTGCGCGACATGAACGGCCCCGTCGACGAGCTCTCCCGCCGCATCGAGGAGCTCTCCGACGAGTTCACCGCGGAGCAGACCGACGTGATCGCCCGCTTCCTGCGTCGCCTCACGGAAGAGATTTCCGACCTGTCCTAGCCCTTGAGTAGAATTTTTCTACCAAATCCGGGAATCGGATGGCAGATAGCTAGGTAACCTAGTAATGTAAATCCCAGGCAACATCTCGACCACGAGGAGAGATCATGGGATACCTGACCTACGGCAACACCGACGCTCCGATCGAGGTGGACGACGCACTGCTGGTGCACCTCCGCGCCGTCACCGTCACCAAGCTCCGGCGGAACGAGTCGTTCGCCCTCACCATCCCCACGTGCGGCGGGTCGGTGCAGACGCTCTGGATCCACGCCTCCATCCCGCTCCGCTTCGCCTTCGCCGACGAGGTGCCGCTGCACCGCCCTCTGCTGGCGAAGATGATGGAGGCCGCCAACTCGGCCAACGGGCTCGACATCACCCGCGAGGACTACCTCGCCTCGCTCGCCGGGGCCCGCGAGCTGCAGGCGGTGGGGGCGTGAAGGTCCCCCCGCGACGAGCCCGCGTCTCCTCCGCGCGCGCCGTCAGCGGCACCCGCCCCCTCTGGGCGGAGGTCGACCCCGGATTCCACGTCGGCAACGACCGACGCCAGTTCCTCGGCTCGGTGAAGGGCTCCGCGGTCGAGGGTTACGCCGCCTTCGGTCCCGTCTCCGACTTCCTCGGCCGCTTCGACGACCTCGACGCCGCGAAGGCGGCGGTGGTCGCCGCCGCCCGCACCGGAGTCGTCGAGGCGCCGCCCGAACTCATCCACTGATCTCCCTTCGGAACAGCGCGTTCCGACCACGGAAGAGGCCCCGCAGGCGAACCTGCGGGGCCTCCGTCGTCTGCGGCCGACGTCAGCCGCGGGCGACCGCGCGGCGTCGGACGAGCAGGCCCGCCCCGGCGAGCACGGCCAGGAGACCGAGCATCCAGAGCAGCGTCGCCTCGCCGCCGG
>DAMDKH010000253.1:0-3088 GCA_032099965.1 Microbacterium sp. | reverse complement strand
CCGTCGCGGCCCAGGGCGTCGAACCCCTCCCAGTCCCGGCACACGGCCGAGGCCCCGAGGTGCACGAAGGCGCGCCCCGCCGCGCCCCACGCATCCGTCATCGCCGCAGCGGCCGCCACCATGCGCGCCCCGATGTCGCGGAGCACCTCGGTGTCGACCGAGATCGCCCCGCCGTAGCTCACGTCGAGGTCGTCGCTCACGCGAGGCCACCCCGCTCCCACTCGCTCTCCCGGCGACGCAGCGACGAGAGCACCGTCGCCGCCTGCTCTCGCAGGTGCAGCAGCGTCTCGTGCAGGGCGCGGACCCCGCCCGACGCCCACTGGGTCTCGCCGGGGAGAGGGGTGAGGATGGCCGCCGCGGTCTCGGCGGCCTGCAGCGCGGCGCGGATGGCGAGTCCGGCCTGCTGCCAGCACGAATGATCGAAGGCGGACCAGGGCCCGGTGGCGAGGGGAGCGGGTGACGAGTGCATGCGACAAGCCTGCGATGCGCACCACCGCCCGACGAGCCGGGGTGCACGGGCGGTGCAGAGCGCTCCGGAATTCACGGGGTGTGCAGAAGCAGCGTCGGCGACGCCGCCCGGTTCCGGAACCCGGAACTGCGCCGAAGCGCCCGCGACCGGCACAATGGGACTGTGACGTCCCGGGATCCCTTTCGCGTGATCTTCGTGTGCACGGGGAACATCTGCCGGTCCCCGATGGCCGAGGTCGTCTTCCGCGATCTCGCCGACGAGCAGGGTCTGGGGTCCCGCATCGTGTCCCGCAGCGCGGGAACGGGCGACTGGCATCTCGGCGAACAGGCCGATCACCGCACGATCGACGCCCTCGGCCGCCGCGGCTACGACGGCTCACTGCACCGCGCCCGCCAGTTCACCGCCGCCTCGTTCGCCGAGAACGACCTCGTCGTCGCGCTCGACCGCACCCACGAACGCATCCTGCGCGAATGGGCGCGCGATGAGGACGAAGAGGGCAAGGTCACCCTGCTCCTCGGATTCGACCCCGCGGCCACCACCCTCGACGTCCCCGACCCCTACTACGCCGGGCCCGAGATGTTCGATTCGGTGCTCGGTATGATCGAGGCGGCGACTCGCGGCCTCTTCCGTCAGCTCGAACCCGCTCTGCGCCAGCCCCGCACGCCCCGCCCCTGACGGGCCCGATCAGGAGGACTCCCCTGACTTCCCAGCCTTCCCTTCCGCCGCAGCCCCTCAGCCCGCTGGACGGCCGCTACCGCGCCGCCGTCTCGGGCCTCGCCGACTTCCTCTCGGAGGCCGGCCTCAACCGGGCCCGCGTCGAGGTCGAGGTCGAGTGGCTGATCGCGCTCACCGACCGCTCGCTCTTCGAGACCTCTCCGCTGTCGGATGCCGACAAAGACCGCCTGCGCGCCCTCTACCGCGACTTCGGCCAGGAGGAGATCGACTGGCTCGCCGAGAAGGAGGCCGTCACCCGGCACGACGTGAAGGCCATCGAGTACCTCGTGCGCGACCGCCTCTCCGCCCTCGGGCTCGACGCCGTCGCCGAACTGACCCACTTCGCCTGCACCAGCGAAGACATCAACTCGGTCTCCTACGCCCTCACCGTCAAGCGCGCCGTGGAGGGCGTGTGGCTGCCCGCCCTCGACGCCGTCATCGCCAAGCTCCGCGAACTCGCCGTCGAGCATGCCGACGCCGCGATGCTCTCGCGCACCCACGGTCAGCCCGCCACGCCCTCGACCATGGGCAAGGAGATCGCCGTGTTCGCGTGGCGTCTCGAGCGCGTGCGCGGCCAGATCGCGGCATCCGACTACCTCGCGAAGTTCTCCGGAGCCACCGGCACCTGGTCGGCGCACCTCTCGGCCGACCCCGACGCCGACTGGCCCACCATCGCCCGCGAGTACGTCGAAGGCCTCGGACTCGGCTTCAACGTGCTCACCACGCAGATCGAATCGCACGACTGGCAGGTCGAGCTGTACGACCGGGTGCGGCACGCCGGCGGCATCCTGCACAACCTCGCCACCGACATCTGGACGTACATCTCGCTCGGCTACTTCGCGCAGATCCCCGTGGCCGGTGCCACCGGCTCGTCGACGATGCCGCACAAGATCAACCCGATCCGATTCGAGAACGCCGAGGCCAACCTCGAACTCGCCGGTGCCCTGCTCGGATCGCTCTCGCAGACCCTCGTCACCAGCCGCCTGCAGCGCGACCTCACCGACTCGACCACCCAGCGCAACATCGGCGTGGCGTTCGGGCACTCGCTGCTCGCGCTCGACAACGTGCGCCGCGGCCTCAACGAGATCTCGCTCTCGCGCGACGTGCTGCTGGCCGACCTCGACGGGAACTGGGAAGTGCTCGCCGAGGCGATCCAGACCGTCATCCGGGCCGAGGTCGTCGCGGGCCGCTCGTCGATCACCGACCCGTACGCGCTGCTCAAGGAACTCACCCGCGGACACCGGGTCGGCGGGGCCGAGCTCGCGGAGTTCGTCTCGGGCCTCGAGATCGGCGACGCCGCCAAGCAGCGCCTGCTGGCCCTCACGCCCGCCACCTACATCGGCCTCGCGGAGCGCCTCGCCCGCTGACCGATCCGACACCGGAACGCACCCCCGCACCGCTCGCGGGGGTGCGTTTCTGTGTTCGGTGGTGGGTCCGGGGGGGGCGGGTCCGGGGGCGGTGCCATAACTCAGGACGGAGGGTCGGTGGCGGCGTGGCCACGCCCGTGATTCCGGCGGTCGGGTGGCAGCTGCGGCCGGGTCGTCCTGAGTTGGTGCCGCGCCCCGGGCCGATCTGATGGCCGGCGCCGCGGAGTCCCGTGCCCTCAGTCAGTCCCGTGGCCGGCTCGGTCCGGTGCCCGAGGCAAGCACGAACTCAGGACGGAGGGTCGGTGGCGGCGTGACCACACCCAGGATTCCGGGGATCGGGCGGAACCCTGTGCCCGGTCGTCCTGAGTTAGTGCGGCGGCGGGCGGCGGACGGCGGGCAGCTCATGCCCGGGGGTCGGCGGCGTAACTCAGGACGGCTGGGCGGTGGCGGGGCGGTCGTGGGGTGATCGCGCCCGGGATTCCAAGGGCAAGGCGGCGGCTCGTGCCCGGGCGTCCTGAGTTAGTGCCGCGCCGGGGCG
>DAMDKH010000252.1:0-3094 GCA_032099965.1 Microbacterium sp. | reverse complement strand
GTCGTCGCTCACGACCTGCCGCGGGAGGCCGAGGCGCAGGGGCTCCTCGCCCTGCTGCTGTTCCACCGTGCCCGCGAGGGCGCCCGGGCGGTCGACGGGGAGCTGGTCCTGCTCGCCGACCAGGACCGCACGCGGTGGGATCGCCGCATGATCGCCGAGGCCCAGAGCGTGCTCGAGAAAGCGGCACGGCTGCGTCGTCCGGGCCGCTGGCAGCTGCACGCCGCGATCGCCGCCTGCCATTCGGATGCCCGCACCGCCGGGGACACCGACTGGCTTCAAGTGCTCACCCTCTACGACCTGCTCCTGACGTACGACCGGTCACCGTTCGTGCGACTGAATCGCGCGGTCGCGCTCGCGGAGGTCGACGGACCGCAGGCGGCGCTGGACGAGGTCGATGCGCTCCGAGACGCACTCCCGGGATACCACCTCTGGCACGCCGTGCGTGCGCGGATGCTCCGGCACCTGGGCCGGCCGGACGAGGCGATGGCCGACGATCTCCGCGCCCTCGAACTGACGGCCAACGAGGCCGAGCGGCGTCTGCTCGGGGCGCGGATCGACCGCTGAGCGAATTCGCTAGGGAACCGAGCATTTCCCCGGTCAGGCCGGGATAACGGAGATATGCCAGAAGCCCGGATTTGGCGCTGACCGGCCATTTCGTTACGTTGGTCTGTGGGCCTGATGGCCCGAAGACCAGTCCGCGACCACGTCCTTCTTTCGATGAGCTGTGCTGCGAAGAGGCGTGGACGTACGGTCGATGCTCTATCGCGGGGGATCCGAAATCCGCCGTCCGTGCCGCCACAGCAAACACTCGAAACGGCCGGGAGCGTCACCCGGGCGTAACCGAAGCAGGCTCAGCCACCCGAAGGCGAGCCGCAGGGGAAACGTGTCCGAAACCGTTCTAGAAGCGCGCAATCTTTTCAAAGTGTTCGGGAAGAATCCGAGCCAGGCCGTCCGCCGATTGAAGGCCGGCGACAGCCGCTCCGCCGTCGCCGACGCGGGAACCGCCGCCGTCATCGACGCGAGCTTCACCGTCAACCGCGGTGAGATCTTCGTCATCATGGGCCTCTCCGGATCGGGGAAGTCGACCATCATCCGCATGCTCAACGGGCTGCATCCCGCCACCGACGGGTCGGTCACCGTGGGCGGTGACCCGATCACCGGCATCCCCGCCTCGCGTCTGCGCGACATCCGGCGCGACCGCGTGTCGATGGTCTTCCAGCACTTCGCCCTGCTGCCGCACCGCACGGTGGCCGCGAACGTCGCCTACCCGCTCGAGCTCAAGGGCGTGAGCAGGGCCGAGCGCCTCGCCAAGGCCGACGAGATCCTCACCCTGGTGGGTCTCGACGGGCAGGGCGAGAAG
Source organism: Microbacterium sp. (assembly GCA_032099965.1). Classification (GTDB taxonomy): domain Bacteria; phylum Actinomycetota; class Actinomycetes; order Actinomycetales; family Microbacteriaceae; genus Microbacterium. Next base: position 1,734 of record DAMDKH010000252.1, on the reverse strand, counting down.
CTCCCCTCCGAACTCTCCGGCGGCATGCAGCAGCGCGTCGGCATCGCCCGGGCGCTCGCCGCCGACACCGACATCCTGCTCATGGACGAGGCGTTCAGCGCCCTCGATCCGCTCATCCGCCGGGAGATGCAGGAGCAGTTGCTCGAACTGCAGCAGAAGTTCCAGAAGACCATCGTGTTCATCACGCACGACCTCAACGAGGCCATGTTCCTCGGCGACCGGATCGCGGTCATGCGCGACGGCCGCATCGTGCAGATCGGCACCCCCGAAGACATCCTCACCGACCCCGCGAACGACTACGTGGAGCAGTTCGTGCAGGACGTCGACCGGGCCCGCGTGCTCACCGCCGGCAACGTCATGGAGCGTCCGCGCCCCGTCGTCGCCGAGACCGCCGGCCCGCGCACCGCGCTGCGGCAGATGCGCGACGCGTACATGTCGGCCACCTACGTGGTCGGACGCGACCGTCAGCTCATCGGCATCGTCACCGATCGGGATGCCGTGAAGCTGGTGCGCAACGGCACCGCGACCCTGCGCGACATCATCAAGCCCGTGCCGCAGAGCGTGAGCGAGGACGAGGTGCTGATGAACCTGTTCGTGCCCGCCGTCGAGTCGCCGCTGCCCCTCGCGGTGATCGACGCGGAGGGGCGCCTCGTCGGCGTCATCCCCCGCGTCACCCTGCTCGCCGCGCTCGGCCCCGGCCCCGGTGCCACCGGCGAGCTCACCCTCCCGCTGCTCCCGATGCCGCAGGCCGAGATCGACGCGGTGCTCGACGACGGATGGACGGCTGAACCTTCGGGCGGGGCGTCGGCCACCGGATTCGATACGCAGAACACGACGGGGGAGGTGCGCTGATGGACGGCTTCCGCATCCCCCTCGGTTCCTGGGTCGCGACCGGCGTCGATTGGATCAGGGACAACCTCGACGGCCTGCTCAGCGGCATCTCGATGGTGGTCGGCGTGCTCGTCGACGGCCTCACGCGCGCCCTGCTCAGCCCGCACCTCGCGGTCATCATCGTGATCGCGGCCCTCATCGCCTGGCTCGTGCGCTCGTGGCAGCTCGCGATCGGCACCGTGATCTCCTTCGGCCTGATCGTCGCGATGAACCTCTGGGTGCCGGCGATGCAGACGCTCGCGCTCGTGCTCGTCGCCGCCGTCATCGCCGTGGTCATCGCGATCCCGCTCGGCATCTGGTCTGCTCGCAACGCCACCGTGCGCGCCGTGCTGAAACCGATCCTCGACTTCATGCAGACGATGCCCGCCTTCGTCTACCTGATCCCCGCCATCGTGTTCTTCAGCATCGGCGTCGTGCCCGGCGTGGTCGCGACCGTGATCTTCGCGCTGCCCCCCGGCGTGCGGCTCACCGAGCTCGGCATCCGCGGGGTCGACTCCGAGACCGTCGAGGCCGGGCAGGCGTTCGGTGCCAAGCCGGGGCAGATCCTCCGCGGCATCCAGCTGCCCCTCGCCATGCCGACCATCCTCGCCGGGGTGAACCAGGTCATCATGCTCGCCCTCTCGATGGCGGTCATCGCCGGTATCGCCGGCGCCGACGGCCTCGGGAAGCTGGTCGTCGAGGCGATCTCGACCATCAACATCGCGAAGGGCGTCGAGGCGGGGCTGGGTGTCGTGCTCATCGCCGTGTTCCTCGACCGCGTGACGGCCGCCCTCGGCACGCTCGGGCAGAACCCGGCGTCGCTGCTCGGGATGCTCGCGCGTCGTCGCACCGGCACGCGCACGG
>DAMDKH010000251.1:0-3098 GCA_032099965.1 Microbacterium sp. | reverse complement strand
GAGCGCGAGCGCCTGCCACGGCACCAGTCGCAGACGCAGGGCCCGGGGTCGCCGCACGGCGAACAGCACGACCAGCGCGAGGGCGGCCGCGGATGCCGGCACCCACACGTCGTGCGAGACGGCGAGCAGCGGCATGAGCAGGAGCAGGATGCCCGTCGCCGTCCAGAACAGCACCGGATCGGCCGGCCGTCGCGCCGGGGGCAGGTCGTAGGCGGCGAACACCGTGCGCCGGTGTGCCACGGTGAGGATCGCCACGGGCACGAGGATGCCGACGAGCGTCGGCGCCCAGCTGAGCGCGAAGAAGGCGGCGGGGCTCGCACCCACCTGCTCGGCGGCCAACAGGTTGGTGAGGTTCGAGACGGGCAGGGCGAGCGACGCGGTGTTCGCCAGCCACACGGTCACGAGCGCGAAGGGCAGCGGCGGCACCCCGATGCTCTGTGCGAGCACGACCACCACGGGCGTGACGATCACGGCGGTGGTGTCGAGCGACAGGAAGACGGTGCTCACCACGGCGAGCGCGACCACGAGCATCCAGAGCACCAGCACCCGCCCGCGGCCCCACCGGGCGAGCCGCTGCGAGACCACGTCGAACACGGCGGCGTCGCGGGCGAGCTCGGCGACGATCGTGATCGCCACGACGAAACCGAGCACGGGGGCGATGCGCGCCCCGAGAGCCCCGGCATTCGTCGGCGGAAGCAGCCCGCTGAGGATGCACACCGCCGCGGCCCCGACCAGTGCGATGACGATCCCCGTGCCCACGCCCACCCGGACGCTCTTCTTTCCCACCTCGCCACCCTAGACCCGCGTCCCGGCGCACGAGACGGGAGCGACGGGGAGGGGCGAGTGTCAGGAAGGCGCATGCATCGCCGGGCATCGCGTAGGGGAAGCGTCAGGAACGCGGGAACGGAGGGCGCGGGCGAGTTGGATCGAGGACGTGCTCGACATCCTGTACCTCGCGCTGACTCTCGCGCTGTTCGCCCTCGTCTCCTTCGCCGCGAAGGGGGTGGAGAAGCTGTGATCGTGTTCGAGATCATCGCCGTGGCCCTCGCCTTCGCGGCCGTCGTCGCCCTCGTCATCGCCCTCGTCGCCGCGGAGCGCATCTGATGGGCGCCGGAATCTGGTTCGGCGTGCTGCAGGGCGCCGTGGTCGTGGTCGCCCTCGTGCTGCTCTATCGTCCGCTCGGCGACTACATCGCCCACGTGTACAGCTCGGCGCGCGACGCCCGGGTGGAGCGCGGCGTGTACCGCGTGATCGGGGTCGATCCGGCATCCGAGCAGACCTGGCGGGCGTACGCCCGGAGCGTGCTGGCGTTCTCGGTCGTGGGGCTGCTGCTGGTCTACGCGCTGCAGCGGCTGCAGGGCGTGCTGCCCGAGTCGTTGGGGTTGCCTGCCGTGCCCGAGGGGCTGGCCTTCAACACCGCGGCGTCGTTCGTGGCGAACACGAACTGGCAGTCGTACTCGCCCGAGCAGACCGTCGGCTACACGGTGCAGCTGGCCGGGCTCACGGTGCAGAACTTCGTGTCGGCCGCGGTGGGTCTCGCGGTGGCCGTGGCCCTGATCCGCGGCATCGCCCGCCGCGGATCGACCACGATCGGCAACTTCTGGGTCGACCTGATCCGCGGCCTCGGCCGTCTCCTGCTGCCCCTCGCGATCCTCGGCGCCCTCGCCCTGCTCGCCGGCGGCGTGGTGCAGAACTTCGCCGGTTTCACCGAGGTGACGACGGTGTCGGGCGGCACGCAGACGCTCCCGGGCGGGCCGGTGGCGTCGCAGGAGGCCATCAAGCTGCTCGGCACGAACGGCGGCGGGTTCTTCAACGCCAACTCGGCGCATCCGTTCGAGAACCCGACGGGCTGGACCAACCTGCTGGAGATCCTGCTCATCCTCGCCATCCCGTTCGCGCTCCCGCGCACGTTCGGACGTCTCGTCGGCGACCACCGCCAGGGGTTCGCGATCGCCGCGGTCATGGGCACCATCTTCGTGATCTCGACGGTCGCCCTCTCGGCCCTCGAGCTCGCCGGTCGCGGCACCGCGCCCGAACTCGCCGGAGCGGCGATGGAGGGCAAGGAGGTGCGCTTCGGCATCCTCGGCTCGACGCTGTTCGGCAGCGCGAGCACCCTCACGTCGACGGGTGCCGTGAACTCGATGCACGACTCGTACACGGCGCTGGGCGGCATGATGCCGATGCTCAACATGATGCTCGGCGAGGTCGCCCCCGGTGGCGTCGGTTCGGGGCTGTACGGGATGCTCGTGCTGGCCATCCTCGCCGTGTTCGTGGGCGGACTCCTCATCGGCCGCACCCCCGAGTACGTCGGCAAACGCATCGGTCCGCGGGAGATCAAGCTCGCGAGCCTGTACATCCTCGTGGTGCCGGCGCTCGTTCTGGGCGGCACGGCGTTGAGCTTCGCGATCCCCGGCGTGCGCGCCGACGTCGAGGCGACGAGCATCCTGAACCCCGGGGTGCACGGACTCGGCGAGGTGCTCTACGCCTTCACCTCGGCGGCGAACAACAACGGCTCGGCGTTCGCGGGTCTCACCGCGAACACCCCGTGGTTCAACACGGCGCTCGGGATCGTGATGCTGCTCGGGCGGTTCCTGCCGATCGTGCTCGTGCTCGCCCTCGCCGGCTCGTTCGCCGCGCAGGAGAAGGTGCCCGAGACCGTCGGCACCCTGCCCACCCACCGACCGCAGTTCGTCGGTCTCCTTCTCGCCGTGACGGTCGTCGTCACCGCGCTCACCTACTTCCCGGTGCTCACCCTGGGCCCGCTCGCCGAAGGACTCGTCTGACCATGACCGTCACCACCTCGCCCGAGACGGATGCCCCGGCATCCGCCGCCCCCACGCCTTCGCCCCGGACCTTCGGATGGCCGCAGCTCGCCGCCGCCCTGCCGGGTGCGCTGCGCAAGCTCGACCCCCGCGCCCTCGTGCGCAACCCCGTGATGCTGATCGTCTGGGTCGGTGCCGCGTTCACGACGGTGCTCGCGATCGCCGAACCGTTCCTCGGCGGCCCCGGCGAATCCGGCGGCACCCCGGTGCCCCCGCTGTTCACCGCCGGCATCGCCGTGTGGCTGTGGCTGACGGTGCTGTTCGCCAACGTCGCCG
>DAMDKH010000250.1:0-3106 GCA_032099965.1 Microbacterium sp. | reverse complement strand
TGGGTGTGGATCGTCGGCGGGCTCGTCGTCGCCGCGCTCGCGGGCACCGGCGGCGTGCTCGTCGGACGCCGCACCCGTTCCTCCGCCGGAGCCCCGATGCCCGAGGCCTGAGTCCGACGGACCGCCCTCTCCCGCGGGAGGGCGGTCCGTCGCCGAGCGGCGGATGACGACCGGTGCCCGTGCACCGGGAACGGTGGGAGAATGGAGGCATGTCCTCCTCCGAGACCCCGCAGACCGTCGAAGCGACCGTGCGCCACGTGCCGCGGTACGGCGTGTTCATGGGGCTCGGCGTGGTGCTGGGCGTGATCGCCGCCGGCCTCCTCACCTTCGCGGGCAGCTTCGAGCCGTCGCAGGCGCTCGACGTCGTCTACCCGCCGAGTCAGGTGTTCGGCTTCCTGCTGCTGTGGACGGTGCCGATCGGTCTGGCCCTCGGCGGCGTCGTCGCCCTCGTGCTCGAGCGCACCGGGCGTCGCCACGACCGGGTGGTGCGGGTCGACCACGAGACCGTCATCACGGCCGACGACGACCGCGCCTGACACCCCGCCTCACACCGCGGCGGTCGCGCTGAGCCGCGCCTCCCTCCGCCGTCACGCCAGTTCGGCGATGACGGGGCGGATGGCCGCGTCGAAGGCCACGATGTCGCGCCGCAGGCCGTCGGTCACGGCCACCGTGAGGTCACCGATCCACCAGATCCCGCGCTGGGTGAACGGCAGCACCTGCACGTTCAGTTCGAACGAGTGCGCCCGGCGGCCGATGTCGCGCTCGAACTCCGCGATCGCGCTGGCGTAGGCCCGATAGGCATCCCCGCCGGTGTGGCTCTTCATCGCCGCGAGATACCGGTCGTGGGCGGCCCGCGCGTAGCGCAGCGCCAGGGGCGCGTACGGCATCACCGCGGTGGCCAGTTCCTCCGCACCGACCGCCGGGAGGGCGACGAGCGTGTCGAAGCCGTCGATGAGCTCGAGCGGCACCCCGGAGCGGTGGGCGCGCGGCTCGACCGTCATGTCCCAGTAGTCCCGCCACTGCTCCTCCAGCGCGGGGGTGGCGTCCGAGGCATCCGGAGCCCGCAGGGGGAGCTCGCGCAGGCTCGGCACATCGGCGGGTGAGCGGATGCCGAGGGCCTGACGCAGCACGAGCGCGACGAGCACCGGGACGCTCGCGTCTTCGCGGATGAGCCACTGCGGCTTGTCGGCCATGGCCCCATCGTAGGGCGGCGGACCGGCGGCGTCGCCTGCCCGATGACAAACCCGATGGCACGTGATATCGGCGGCGGGGCTCCGCGCAGACGCGCGCTCGCGCGGGCGCCCACGGTAGCCCCCGCGGACGGATGCGTCAACCCTCGCTGATCCTGGAGAACCGGCGGGTAGACCTGCCTCCACGCCGACGAACCGTCGGTCGCACTCGAGAGGAAGAACGATGTCGCACAGTCAGGAAGAGGGCACCGTGAGCAGCGGGTCGGCCGGGCCGTCGGGCACCGTGCAGACCGCCGCGCACGAAGCCGCAGGTGTCGCGAGCACCGCGAAGGACGAGGCCGCCGGAGTCGTCGAGACGGCGAAGGCGGAAGCCGGAGCGGTCGCCCACGAAGCGAAGGATCAGGTCCGCGAGCTCTATCACCAGACCACCGCGCAGCTGAAGGATCAGGCCGCGGAGCAGCAGCGTCGCGTCGCCGACGGTCTGCGCTCGGTCGGCGGAGAGCTCGAGAGCATGTCGCAGAACTCCGAGGGTGGGGTGGCGTCCGATCTCGTGCGTCAGGCCTCGACCCGCATCCAGGGCATCGCCGGGTGGATCGGCGACCGTGACCCCGGCTCCCTCCTCACCGAGGTGAAGTCGTACGCCCGGGCCAAGCCGGGCACGTTCATCGCGGTCGCGGCCCTCGCCGGGCTCGTCGCCGGCCGTTTGACGCGAGCGCTCTCCGAGGGGGCTTCGAGTTCGAGCGGCGCATCCGGCTCCGTCCAGGGGACCACCACCGGACCCGAGTACGGCGTCAGCACTCCCGTCTCGGGCGGATACGCGGGGACCGCTGCGGGCGCAGGGATCTCGGGTCAGGCGACCGCGGTCGGTGCCGACTCGGCACTCGGCGGCAGCGCCGACGGCGGCGCGGGCACGCTCGGAGCCTCCGGCACCACCGGCATCGGGACGTCCGGCACCACCGGCGTCGGAGCATCCGCCGCCACCGAAGCCCACCGTCAGCCGCCGTTCCCCACCGACCCCGACGTGCCGGCGGCACCCGACGGTCTGAGCGGAGTCGACACCGGCACCGCCCCGTGGGGCGTGAGCGGTGAGGGCGACGCCCGTCACGGCGAGGCCGCAGACACCGGCACCGGCACCCCGCTCTTCGACCGCACCGACGCCGCGCACGGCGGCCAGGGGGAGGAGCGACCATGACCGACCCCGCAGCCACACCCAGCGAGCAGAAGGCGGAGTCCACGTCGCTCGGCGAGCTGCTCAGCGAGGTGACGACCGACCTGTCCACTCTCATGCGGCAGGAGCTGGAGCTGGCGAAGGCCGAGCTGAAGCAGTCGGCGACCCGTGCCGGCCGCGGCGCAGGGATGCTCGGCGGTGCCGGGTATGCCGCTCTCATGGCGGTGTTCTTCCTGTCGGTCGCACTCTGGTGGGCGCTCGGCTACCTGACCGGCCTCGGCTGGTCGGCCGTCATCGTCGCCGTGATCTGGGCGGTCATCGCCGCCATCCTGTTCGTCACAGGACGCAAGCAGTTGAAGAGCGTGGAAGGGGCGCCGCGCACGGTCGATTCGATCAAGCGCATCCCCGACGCCGTGAAGAGGAATGAGGAGAACCGATGAGCGATTCACCCGACGCGATCCGCGCCGACATCGAGAGGACGCGAGCGGAGTTCGGCCGAGACGTCGACGCCCTCGCCGACAAGGTCACCCCGTCGAAGGTCGTGCACCGGCAGACGCAGAAGATGAAGGGCGCCGTGCGCGGGGTCGTCGACCGCGTGATGGGTGCCGCCGAGGATGCGGGAGACGCCGTGTCGAACGCCGGCTCGTCCGTCGCCGGCGCGGTCAGCGGTGCGGGGAGCCACACCGCCGCCAAGGCCCAGGGCAACCCGCTCGCCGTGGGGCTGATGGCGTTCGCCGCCGGCCTCGTG
>DAMDKH010000249.1:0-3127 GCA_032099965.1 Microbacterium sp. | reverse complement strand
GCGAGCACCTCGCGCACCGACCGCGCCTCGTCGTCGATCAGCGCGCCGCCCCGCGCGAGGGCGAGGTCGTTGTGCCGGCGCACCTCGTCTTCGGCCACCCGCCGCGCGCCCTCGGGGTCGATCCCCGGATCGGTGCCGTCACGGCGCAGGCGCTGACGCACACGATCGGCGACGGACGAGGAGGCGGGAGACATGCGTGGAATCCTCGCAAGAACCGGCGACCTCCCGTCGAAGTTATCCACAGCGTGCGCGAAGCGTCCTCGCAGCGGCTCGGCGGCGACCCGTCGTGGCGCGGATTCCCGGCGAGCGTGGGGCCCGGATCGCTAGACTGAGCGGGCGCGGGAGTGGTGGAATTGGCAGACACGCAGGATTTAGGTTCCTGTGCCCCAGGGCGTGTGGGTTCAAGTCCCACCTTCCGCACCGATCGGCCGCCGTCCGCGGTCGTCTGCACGACCGCCGCACCGGAACACACGACGGGACCCCCATGCATCACGCCGCACTCCTCCCCTGGCTCGACCCCGCCACGATCATCGGCTCGGCGGGCCCGTGGGCGCTCCTGGTGGTGTGCTTCATCATCTTCGCCGAGACCGGTCTGCTGGTCGGCTTCCTGCTCCCCGGCGACACGCTGCTCGTGATCGCAGGCCTGCTCTCGCACCCGATCGCGGGCTCCGATCACGGCGTCTTCGGCATCAGCGTCTGGGTGGTCGCGCTCCTCATCGGTCTCAGCGCCTTCGTCGGCGGCGAGGTCGGTTACCTGATCGGCCACAAGGGCGGCCCCGCCGTGTTCGAACGCAAGGAGTCGGGCCTCTTCAGCAAAAAGAACGTCGAGCGCACCAACGCGTTCTTCGAGCGGTTCGGCGGCATCACGGTGATCCTGGCGCGCTTCGTGCCGATCGTGCGCACCTTCGCCCCGGTGGCGGCGGGCGTGGGGCACATGCCGTGGCGCAAGTACACCCTGTACAACCTGATCGGCGCGATCCTCTGGGGCTTCGGACTGACGATGTTCGGCTACCTCATCGGCTTCATCCCGCCGGTGGCCACCTTCGTCGAGAACTACATCGACCTCATCCTGCTCGCCGCGGTGGGCGGCACTGCGATCGTCACGCTGTGGCACTACCTCCGCGAGCGTCGCAGCGCCAAGCGGGAGGCCGCCGCCGGCGATGCGGTGACCGACGCCGGCGAGGCGCGCGCCCTCACGCTCGACCGCGACGTGTTCGACCGCGCCCCCGACCTCGACGGCGACGGAAAGCACTGATCCGCACGCGAACGGGGCGGATGCCGGGCTCGGAGCCGCGGGCATCCGCCCCGTTCGCGTCAGCCGGCCTTCTTCTTCGGGGCGGCCTTCTTCGCCGGCGTCTTCGACGCGGCCCCCTTCGCACCCGACGACTTCGCGCCCGCACCCTTCGCGCTCGCGGCCTTCGAGTCGGAGTCCTTCCCGGCAGCCGACCCGCCATCCGCGCTCTTCGAGGCCGCGCGCTGCTCCTTCGTCTTCGCGACGCTCGCGCGGAGGGCCTCCATGAGGTCGATGACCTCACCCGTCTTCTCCCCCTCGGTCTCGCCGAACGTGTCGGAGACGTCGAAGCCCTCGCCCGCGTCGATCTTCGCGTCGATGAGCGTGCGCAGCTCCTTCTGGTACTCGTCGACGAACTCGTCGGGGTCGAAGTCGCTCGAGTAGCTCTCCACGAGCGCCTCCGACAGCTCGAGCTCCTTCTTCGAGATCCGCACGTCCTCCTGCAGGGCGGGGAAGTCGACCTCGCGCACCTCGTCGGCCCAGAGCAGCGTCTGCAGCACCAGCACGTCGCCCCGCACGCGGAGGGCGGCCAGACGCGTCTTCTGCCGCAGTGTGAACCGGACGATGGCGGTGCGGTCGCTCTGCTCGAGCGTCTTGCGCAGCAGCACGTACGCCTTGGGTGACTTCGAATCGGGCTCGAGGTAGTAGGGCTTGTCGAGGGTGAGGAGGTCGACCTGCTCGGTCGGCACGAACTCGACGACGTCGATCTCCCGGCTCTTCTCCGAGGGAAGCGCGGCGAGGTCGTCCTTGGTCAGCACCACGGTGTGCCCGTCGTCGACGTACGCCCGATCGATGTCGGAGTACGCCACGGTCTCACCGCACACCTCGCATGTGCGCTGGTAGCGGATGCGCCCGCCGTCCTTGTCGTGCACCTGATGCAGGGGGACGTCGTGGTCCTCCGTGGCGGAGTACACCTTCACCGGGACGTTGACGAGGCCGAACGTCAGTGCGCCCTTCCAGATCGTTCTCATGCCCCCCAGTGAACACCAGCCGTACGAGCCGCGACCAGCCCTTGACTACGCTGGCCTCATGGTCGTGGACGGGCAGATCGTGCAGGTCGAGGGGCGCCGGTTGCGCGTCACCCACCTCGACAAGGTGGTCTATCCCGAGACGGGAACCACCAAGGGCGAGATCATCGCCTACTACTCGGCCATCGCGCCCCGGCTCCTCCCCCAGCTCGCCGGGCGTCCCGTGACGCGCAAACGCTGGGTCGAGGGCGTCGGCACGGCGGATGCCCCCGCGGAGGCGTTCTTCACGAAGCAGCTCGAGCGCGGCGCACCCGACTGGATCCCCCGCCAGGCCATCGCGCACTCCGACGGACCGAAGGAGTACCCGCTCGTCGACGACGTGCCCACGCTGGTCTGGTTGGCGCAGGTCGCGGCGATCGAGCTGCACGTGCCGCAGTGGCGGTTCACCTCCGACGGCCTGCCCGGCACCCCGGACCGCCTGGTGCTCGACCTCGACCCCGGCCCCGGCGTCGAGCTCGCGCAGTGCGCCATGATCGCCCGCCTGGCACGCGGCATCCTCACCGGAATGGGCCTCGATCCCGTGCCCGTCACGAGCGGGAGCAAGGGCATCCACCTCTACGCTCCGCTTCCCGGGGCGCAGACCAGCGCCGAGATCTCCACCGTCGTGAAGGAGATCGCCCGACTCATCGAGAACGAGCACCCCGATCTCGCGACGGCGACCATGTCGAAGGCCGTGCGCGGGGGCCGGGTGTTCCTCGACTGGAGCCAGAACAACGGCAAGAAGACGACGATCTCGCCCTATTCGCTGCGCGGGCGCGCGCATCCCTGGGTCGCCGCCCCGCGCACCTGGGACGAGTTGGACGACCCG
>DAMDKH010000248.1:0-3141 GCA_032099965.1 Microbacterium sp. | reverse complement strand
AGGAGCACTCCGCGGAGTACCAGGCGCAGGCGTGGATCGACCTCGCCCGCAAGCTCGGCACCGCGAACCCGGCGCTGCGCGACCCGGCGAACATCGAGTCGATCGTGCTGCACACGAGCCACCACACCCACTACGTGATCGGCTCGGGCGCGAACGACCCGCAGAAGTACGACCCCACCGCGTCGCGCGAGACGCTCGACCACTCGATCCCGTACATCTTCGCGGTGGCGCTGCAGGACGGCGGGTGGCACCACGTCGACTCCTACGCGCCCGAGCGCGCCGGCCGCGCAGACACCGTCGAGCTGTGGCACAAGGTCACCACGGCGGAGGACGCCGAGTGGACGCGGCGCTACCACTCCGAGGATCCCGATGAGAAGGCGTTCGGCGGTCGTGTCGAGATCCGTCTGACCGACGGGTCGACGGTGGTCGACGAGATCGCGGTGGCCGACGCGCATCCGCTCGGCGCCCGGCCGTTCGCCCGCGAGCACTACATCGCGAAGTTCCGTCTGCTCGCCTCCCCGGTGCTGGAGCGCGCCGAGATCGACCGGTTCCTCGAGCTCGTGCAGCGGCTGCCCGAGCTCACCGCGGCCGAGGTCGCCGAACTGTCGATCGTGGCGATGCCCGGCGTGATCGACGAAGCCGCCGCCCCGAAGGGCCTGTTCTGATGTGGGGGGCGACCGCGCGCTGCCACAACTCAGGACGCACGGTGACGCGCGCCGCGGCGTCGCCCGAGATTCCGCGGGTCGGCGGCGCGGCGCGCCACGTCGGTCCTGAGACGGGGCGGACCCCCGCCCGGAAGGAAGTCCGCTGATGCTGTATTCGCACGTCACCCCGGCCGAGAAGCGCCGCCTGTTCCGCGAGCGACTGGCGAGCGGCGAGCTGCTGCGCTTCCCCGGCGCCTTCAATCCGCTGAGCGCCCGCCTGATCGAGCAGAAGGGCTTCGACGGCGTGTACATCTCGGGCGCCGTGCTGTCGGCCGACCTCGGGGTGCCCGACATCGGCCTCACCACGCTCACCGAGGTCGCCGGTCGCGCCACGCAGATCGCCCGCATGACCGACATCCCGGCGATCGTCGACGCCGACACGGGGTTCGGCGAGCCGATGAACGTCGCCCGCACGATCCAGGAGCTCGAGGACGCCGGACTCGCCGGCATGCACATCGAAGACCAGATCAACCCCAAGCGCTGCGGGCACCTCGACGGCAAGAGCGTGGTCGACGAGAGCACCGCGATCCGCCGCATCCGGGCCGCCGCCGACGCCCGCCGTGACGAGAACTTCCTGCTCATGGCGCGCACCGACATCCGGGCGATCGAGGGACTGGATGCGGCGATCGACCGGGCGAAGGCGCTGGTGGATGCCGGGGCCGACGCCGTGTTCCCCGAGGCGATGCGCACGCTGGGGGAGTTCGAGGCGATGGCGCAGGCGCTCGACGTGCCGATCCTCGCGAACATGACCGAGTTCGGGAAGAGCGAGCTGTTCTCGGCCGCGCAGCTCGCCGATGCCGGGGTGAACATGGTCATCTGGCCGGTGTCGCTGCTGCGCACGGCGATGGGTGCGGCGGGCCGGGCTCTCGATACCCTGAACGAGGAGGGGCATCTGACCTCGATGCTCGGCGAGATGCAGCACCGCGCCGACCTCTACGAGCTGATCGACTACGAGTCGTACAAGGACTTCGACTCGGGCGTCGCCGGTTTCACCGTCACGAAGGAGTGAACATGACCGAGTCCGACATCAAGAAGGGCCTCGCGGGGGTCGTCGTCGACACGACGGCGATCTCGAAGGTCAACCCCGAGACGAACAGCCTGCTCTACCGCGGCTACCCCGTGCAGGAGCTGGCCGACACGCAGCCCTTCGAGGCCGTCGCGTACCTGCTGTGGAACGGGGAGCTGCCGACGGGAGACGAGCTGGCGGCGTTCCGCCTGGAGGAGCGTCGGCACCGTGCCCTCGCCGACAACGTCAAGGCGGCGATCGACCTGGTGCCCCTCGACGCCCACCCGATGGACGAGGTGCGCACCGCGGTGAGCGTCATCGGCGCGTCCGACCCCGGCGCGGGCGGCTCGGTGCTCGACGCGGGCGGCAGCCCGGAGCAGAACCTCGAGCGGAGCATCCGGCTGTTCGCGGCCCTGCCGGCGATCGTCGCCTACGGGCAGCGCCGTCGGCGCGGCGAGGAGCTCATCGCGCCGCGCGACGACCTCGACTACTCGGCGAACTTCCTCTGGATGACGTTCGGCGAAGAGGCCGACCCGGTCGTGGTGGATGCCTTCAACCGCTCGATGGTGCTCTACGCGGAGCACTCGTTCAATGCGTCGACGTTCACGGCCCGGGTCATCACCTCGACCCTCAGCGACCTGTACTCGGCGGTCGTCGGGGCGATCGGCGCGCTGAAGGGCCCGCTGCACGGCGGGGCGAACGAGGCCGTACTGCACATCTTTCAGGAGATCGGGTCGGCGGATGCCGTCGAGGGCTGGCTCGACAAGGCCCTCGCCGAGAAGCGCAAGATCATGGGCTTCGGTCACCGCGTGTACAAGAAGGGCGACTCGCGGGTGCCGACGATGAAGGCCGCGCTCGACACCCTCGTCGCGCACTACGACCGGCCGGATGTCGCAGCGCTGTACGACGCGCTGGAGTCGCAGTTCGTCGCGCGCAAGGGCATCCATCCGAACCTCGACTACCCGTCGGGCCCGGCCTACAGCCTCATCGGCTTCGACACGCTCACCTTCACCCCGCTGTTCGTGGCCGCGCGCGTCACCGGGTGGACGGCGCACGTGATCGAGCAGGCCGGGGCGAACGCGCTCATCCGTCCGCTGTCGGAGTACGTCGGCGTCGACGAACGGCACGTCGAGAGCTGATCCGCCGGCCGGGCGGCCCGGTGTCCGATGCGGATGCCGAGCCGCCCCGCGCGCCGACGATGGGGAGAGGTACCCGCCCTGGGCGCCGAAATGCCACGTATGAGGGCACTACCATGAGGGCGTGACCCAGAACGAGACGCCGGAGAATCCGTCCACCCCCGAGCCCGATCCCACGACGCCCGCGTCGCCGACCGACGCCGCCGTGCCCCCGACGGAACCCGCCCCGGGCGGACACGCGTTCCCCGCGACCGGCACCGCGTCGTCTTCTGCGCCCGGTGCCGCTCCTGCTGCC
>DAMDKH010000247.1:0-3151 GCA_032099965.1 Microbacterium sp. | reverse complement strand
TGCTGCCGCTCCAGCCGCACGGGAAGCGTGGCGAGGCCCCGGTGCAGCAGGTAGGCGCCGAGCGGATGCAGGAGCCCTCCGGTGACGGCCCGCACGCGACGCAGCGCCTCGGCGGTCCGCTCGCTGCAGGCCACGGCCCCGGCGATCACGTCGCCGTGCCCGCCCAGGTACTTCGTGGCGCTGTGCAGCGACATCGCGGCCCCCAGGTCGAGGGGGTTCTGCAGCAGCGGGGTGGCGAACGTGTTGTCGACGACCACGGGCACGTCGCCCGCCTGCGCGACGACATCCGCGATGTCGGTGAGCTCGAGGGTGGGGTTCGCGGGCGTCTCGAGCACGACCAGCCCCGTGTCGGGACGCATGCTCGCGCGCACCTCGTGCGGATGGCAGTACGTGACCTCGGCTCCGAGCAGCCCGGAACCCAGGAGGTGATCGGTGCCGCCGTACAGCGGCCGCACGGCGACGACGTGGGGTCGACCGACCGCGTTCGTGTGCGCGAGGATCACGGCGGTCATCGCGGCCATCCCCGACCCGAAGGCCACCGCCGCCTCGGCGTGCTCCATCTCGGCGAGCGCCTCCTCGAAGCGGGCGACCGTGGGGTTCCAGAGCCGGGCGTAGACGAGGCTGCCGTCGGCGGGCGGGCGCCCACCGGTCGCCATCGCCTCGTACGAGTCGCCGCCGCGCTCGACATCCGGCAGCGGATTCGTCGTCGACAGGTCGATCGGCAGGGCGTGCACCCCCAGATCGGCGAGGTCGGAACGGCCGCCGTGCACGGCGAGAGTGTCGGGATGCAGCGCTGCAGACATGTCTCCATGTTGGCGAGATCACGATTGAAAGGCAGCTTTTCGACAGCATCCGTCACAAACAGGGGCGTTCACGCTATTGTCGGCAACGACCGCCATCCGAGGAGGGATCGTCTTGTCGAAAGCACAACCGTCGCCGCTCGACGAGATCGACCTCGGCATCCTGGCCGTGCTCACCCGCGAGGCCGACACCACGAACAAGGCGCTCGCCCACCGCCTGAGACTGGCCGAGTCGACCTGCGCGCACCGGGTGCGGTCGCTCCGGGAGCGGGGCATCATCCGCGACACGCGCATCCGCCTCGACGAGGCCGCCGTCGGCTACCCCCTGCAGGCGATCATCAAGGTGCGCCTCGCGAATCACACCGGCCCGAAGGTCACGGCGCTGTTCGACGCCCTCGTGGCGATCCCCCGGGTGCTGCAGGTGTTCCACGTCGCCGGCGTCGACGACTTCCTCGTGCACGTCGCCGTGCAGGATGCCACGGCCCTCCGCGACATCGTGCTCGAGCACATCACCACCCACCCCATCGTTCGCGGCACCGAGACCCAGCTCGTCTTCGAGCTGCGCGACGGCGCCGGCATCCTCCCCGTCTGACCTCGCGACGGCGCGCGGAGGGCCACCCCGCGGCCCTGCTGCGCGAAGATGGAGAGCACGACCGCAAGGGAGCATCATGACCCGCAGTGCCACCGCCGCCACCGAGAGCATCCGCACCATGCGCGACTTCCTGTTCGCGCACGCCCACGACGGCGACGGGGCCCGAGCGGGCTTCTCCTGGCCCGACGTGGGCGAGTTCAACTTCGCGCTCGAATGGTTCGACGTCATCGCCGGGGAGAACCCCGACCGCCCCGCCGTGCAGATCGTCGAAGCCGACCTGTCGATGCGGGCGTGGACGTACGGCGAGCTCTCCCGTCGCTCCGACCAGGTGGCCACGTGGCTCACCCGCCTCGGACTCGGCCGGGGCGACCACGTCATCGTCATGCTCGGCAACACGATCGAGCTGTGGGAGACGATGCTCGCGATCACCAAGATCGGCGCGGTCTCCATCCCCACCTCCACCCTGCTGTCCCCCTCGGATCTCGCGTATCGCATCGATCACGGGCGCGCGCGGGCCGTCGTCACCGTCGGGACGCTCGCCGACCGGCTCGACGACGTCGACCCCGGCATCCTCCGCATCGGGGTGGGCGACGACCTCCCCGACGGATGGGCCCCCTTCTCCGACGCGGCGAGCGCACCGGCGGAGTTCACCCCCGACGGGCCCACGCCCGCCACCGACACGGCGCTGCTCTACTTCACCTCCGGAACCACGAACCGTCCGAAACTGGTGCAGCACACGCACCAGTCGTACCCGATCGGGCACCTCTCGACGATGTGGTGGCTGGGCGTTCGCCCCGACGACGTGCACCTCAACATCTCCTCCCCCGGCTGGGCGAAGCACGCCTGGTCGAGCTTCTACTCGCCGTTCCTCGCCGAAGCGACCGTGTTCGTCTACACCTACGACCGCTTCGACGCGAACACCCTCATGGACGTCATGGAAACCCATCACGTCAGCACCTTCTGCGCGCCGCCGACGGTGTGGCGCATGCTGATCCAAGCCGACCTCGGACGTCTCACCCACCCGCCGCGCGAGCTGGTCGGCGCCGGCGAGCCCCTCAACCCCGAGGTGATCGATCGGGTGCGCGCGGCATGGGGAGGAACCATCCGCGACGGATTCGGGCAGACCGAGATGACCTGCTGCGTCGGCAACTCCCCCGGCCAGCCCGTGAAGATCGGCTCGATGGGGCGCCCGCTGCCCGGCTACCCGGTGGTGCTGCTCGACCCGGCCACCGGAGCCGTCGTCGACGGACCCGGCGAAGGCGAGATCGCCCTCGACCTCGCGCACCCGCCGCTCGGCCTCATGGCGGGCTACTACGACGACCCCGAGAAGACGGCCGAGTCCCGCGAAGGCGGCTTCCACCACACGGGCGACATCGCCGCACGCGACGCCGACGGGTACCTCACCTACATCGGGCGCGCGGACGACGTGTTCAAAGCATCCGACTACAAGATCTCGCCGTTCGAGCTCGAATCGGTGCTGCTCGAACACGAACTGGTCGTCGAGGCCGCCGTCGTGCCCAGCCCCGACCCCACGCGGCTCGCCGTGCCGAAGGCCTACGTCTGCCTGACCGCCGGAGCGGGCGACGCCGAGGCCGAGACCGCGCGGTCGATCTTCGCCCACGCGAACGCACGACTCTCGGCGCACCTCTGGGTGCGGGTGATCGAGTTCGTGCCCGAGCTGCCGAAGACGATCTCGGGCAAGATCCGCCGCGTCGAGCTGCGTGCCCGCGAAGCCGCCCGCGTCGAGGCGGGCGACGAG
>DAMDKH010000246.1:0-3165 GCA_032099965.1 Microbacterium sp. | reverse complement strand
GAGACCGCGGAGGGGGCGTCGGAGACGACGGCGACCCGGGCGCCGGGGAAGCCGGTTCCGCGAAGGGTGACGGCCGTGGTCGACGCGGGCAGCTCGCCCTGCGGCGCGCTGGTCACCGCGAAGGCGCTGAGGTCCGCGCGCTGCGTCAGCCACTCGTCCGGGGTGGTGGGCCGGTCGATGATGCGCGTCTCGCCGATGCATCCGTTCCATCCGTTGCGGGCGGCGTCGTCGACCCAGTCCGCTCCGAGGATCCACGAGTGGCCCTCGTGCCAGGCCATGCCCGCCACGTCGGTGGCGTTGCGCAGCACCGGAGCGCCGTCGACGTACATCGTCGTGGTGCGCTTCACCGGTTCGTTGACCAGGGCCACGTGCACCCACGTGTCGACCATGATCTCGCCCGACCAGTTGACGCGGTCGCCGCGGCCGGCGTCGGCGTCGAGGCTCGTCCACTGGAACTCCCGCAGGCTCGAGATGCCGAGCGCGCTCGGCGACGCCGTCCAGTCCCACCGGGTCTGGGGCACACCGATCTGCGAACGGTTGCCGGTGCGTGTGAGGAACTTCGACCACGAGTTCGCGGCGACGCTCCACTCGGGAGCCATCTTCACGAACGTCTCGATCGTGTATCCGTCGCGGAGGTCGACGTCGTTGAGCGGGGCATCCGCGGCCGTGGTGAGGTAGCTGAAGCGCGACCCGGACGAGTCGGCGAAGCACATCGACGCCCCGTCGGACGAGAAGCCGTGGGCGTCGTCCTCGATCGTGACATCGCCCCAGGTCGCGCCGACGGCGTTGGTGGTGGCGGGGTCGACGCGGGTGAGGTCGTTGTCGCCCGCGACGTCTTCGATGACGGTGTCCGCCCCGACGACGCCGGACTCCCCGGCGAAGCGCCAGTGGGCGAGGGTGCCCTCGGCCTCGACGAAGTCGAGTTCGTTGCCGGGGAGCTCGGTCGAGATGGGGTCGGGGCCCTCGAAGCCGTCGAGCAGCAGCGCGCGGGCGGCCGACGACAGGGATGCCTCGTCCGCGGTGCCGGCGGTGAAGTCGGGGGCGAACCCGGCGAAGCGCTCGGCGAAGTCGATGTCGAGCGAGTAGCGCTGGTGCATGCCGTCGAGCAGGGGCTGGTCGTAGCTCGTCAGCGTCTCCTGCGGCTTGGCGACGACCCACGGCGAGCCGGTCTCGAGCGCGATGGTGCCGTTCGTGAGGTCGAACTCGAACAGGCCGAGGTAGCCGTTCCCGCCCTCGTAGGCCATCTGGTAGTCCATGAGCACCTGGTGCACGTCATGGCCGAAGTCGTTCTTTTTCACCTGTCGCGTGGCGCCGTGGAAGTGGCCGTTCAGCGTCAGGAAGATCTGGTCGTTGGTGCGGATCAGCCGATCCCACATGCGCTGGCTGTCCGCCGTCTCGATCGGCGACGTCTGGTCGGCGCCGATGTTGATCAGCGCGTGCGAGCTGAGGATGACCGGCACGGTGGGGTGGGCGTCGAGCACGCTCTGGGCCCAGGCGAGGGTGGCGTCGGAGGAGTTCCAGGCGATGGCGAGCGACATGAACTGCTGCCCCTCGGCCTGGAAGATGTGGAACTGGCTGAGTCCCGTCGGATCGGATCCGCCGTAGGTCGACTGCTCGGCCGCACGGGCGGCGCCGAACCAGCGGGTGAAGGGCTCGTTCGCCAGGTCGAGCTCGGTGTCGCGCTTGCCGCTGTCGAGCACGTCGTGGTTGCCGGGCAGGATCGAGTACGGCAGGTCGGCGTCGTCGAGCGTCTGCATCGCGCGGTCGGCGGCCTCCCATTCGTTCTGCACGCCGGCACGGTCGACGACGTCGCCGAGGTGGGCGACGAACGGGATGTGCAGGTCGCCGGCGTGATCGGCCAGCCACGCGGTCTGCGTGGCGAACGGGTCGGTGCCGTAGCGGGGGGTGAACTGGTCGATCGAGTACCGCGAGTAGAACTGGGTGTCGGGGAGCACGGCGAACGTGAACCGGGAGGCGAGCGGCTCGGCGGGGGCGGGCGCCTCGGCGGCGGAGGCGGGGGCGAGGCCGGCGGTGAGTCCGGCGAGGACGGTGGTGGCGATCACTGCGGCGCCGGTGGCGCGATGCAGGGGGCGGAAACGGCGGGGGGGGGGGTCGGGCCCACGACGCGGGGGGGTCGCGCAGCCTCCCGAACCCTCGCGGAGGAGAGCGACGCCCGGGTGACCTCCGGGGCACCGGAAGGTGTCCGGCAGATGGCGGACGGCATCCCGGTCGATTGATGCGTACGACCGTACGCATAAGCGTGTACGATCGTACGCATGACCGACCACTTCGCGGGTGATCCCCGCACGCACCGCGAGCGGATGCTCGCCGGCGACCTGTACATCGGCGACGACCCCGAGCTCGTGGCCCGGGCCTCGCGCGCCGCCCGCCTCGCCGACCTCTACCACCGCCAGACCATCGCCGGAGATCCCGCCGCGCGCGGCTGGCTCGCCGACCTCCTCGGTCACCTCGGCGATGACGTGGTCGTGCGGCCCCCGCTGCACGTCGACTACGGTGAGCACCTCTCGATCGGCGCCCGCACCTTCGTGAACTTCGGACTCACGGCGCTCGACACCGCCGCCATCACGATCGGCGCCGACTGCCAGATCGGCCCGAACGTGCAGCTGCTCACCCCGACGCATCCGATCGATCCGACGCTGCGCCGCGACAAGCTCGAGGCCGCGCTGCCCATCGTGATCGGCGACAACGTGTGGCTCGGCGGGGGAGTGATCGTGTGCCCCGGGGTCACGATCGGCGACAACTCCGTGATCGGCGCGGGGGCCGTCGTGACCCGTGACATCCCGGCGAACGTCGTCGCGGTCGGCAACCCGGCCCGCGTCATCCGCGAGATCGGCAGCGACGATGACGCCTGAACCGGGCAGTCGTCGCGGCCGCCGCAACGACCCCGACCGCCGCGACCGCATCATCGACGCCTGCCTCGACGTGATCGCCGAGGTGGGCGTCGCCGGCGCCTCCCACCGCCGCATCGCCGAGGCGGCCGGCGTGCCCCTCGGCTCCATGACCTACCACTTCACCGGCATCGACGAACTGCTCCGCGAGGCGTTCACGCGCTTCGGCACCGAGATCAGCGAACGCTTCGAGAAGCGGATGGCCGCGGCATCCGACCTCGCATCGGCGCGCGAAGCCGTCGCCGCCATCATCCTC
>DAMDKH010000245.1:1716-3189 GCA_032099965.1 Microbacterium sp. | reverse complement strand
CCTCCCCCGCGGCGCCCGGGGCGGCGCCGCGCCGGCGTCAGCCCCGCACGCGGTTCGACAGTCCGAAGAGCAGCGCCCCGACGAGCAGCATCGCCGTGCCGATGAGGTATGAGACCTCCACGCCGACGCCGTCGACGAGCACGCCCCCGACGCCCGCGGCCACCATGATCGCCGCCTGGAACCCCACGACGACCAGGCTGCCGCCCGCTTCGAGACGCGACGGCATGCGGTGCCCGACCCAGGTGTTGACCACGATGAGCCATGAGGCGAAGAAGAAGCCCCACACGACGACGACGGCGCCGATCCCCACGATCGAGCCCGAGAAGAGCAGCATCGACACGACCGACACGGCGAGCACGACCGGGGCGAGCACCGCGAAGAGGCGGAAGCTGCGGTCGATCACCAGCCCGATCACGAGGTTGCCGACGAGCCCGCCGGCGCCGAAGAGGGCGAGGAGCACGACGATCGTTCCGGCATCCACCTCCGGGATGCGCTCCAACGCGAGCCGCACGTACGTGTAGGCGAGGAAGTGGCCCAGCACGACGAACACATGGCCCACCAGACCCCATCCGATCCCCGGGAGGCGCACGGTGTCGACGAGCAGACGGATGCTCGAGGCCTGCGCCGCGGGCACCGAGGGAAGCAGGGCGCGGAGGGCGAGGGCGAGGAGTCCGGTCGCGACGCCGGCGACGGCGAAGACCGTGCGCCAGTCGACGATCTCGGCGAGCATCACCCCGAGCGGCACGCCCGCGACGGTGGCGAGCGAGGTGCCGGCCGCGGTGAACATCACGGCGCGTCCCAGACGCTCGGGACCGGCGATGCGCGCCGCCACCGTGATCGACATCGACCAGAAAGCGCTGATCGCCGCGCCGAGCAGGAACCGCGCGAGCAGCACGACGACGAGATTCGGCGAGATCGCGACGACGAGGTTCGAGACCGCCGCGGCGAGCGCCATCCAGACCAGCAGCGACCGTCGGTCGAGCCGCGGGAAGATCAGTCCGATCGTGGGGGCGACGAGCAGTCCGACGAGGGCGGTGACGGTGACGGTCTGCCCCGCCTGGCCGGGCGTCACCCCGAGCCCCTCGGCCATCTCCGTGAGCACGCCGTTGGGCAGGAACTCCGCCGTCACCAGCAGGAAGCTCATGAGTATCACGACGAGGAGGCCGCCGTACCGCATCCGTCCGGCGGAGGGGGCGGATGCGGTCGGCACGGGCGCGGTGGTCGTCATGATCCCAGCCTGACGGCCCGGGATGCCGTGCGCCCGACCGCCCGTCCACGGCATCCGACCGATCGTCCGCACCCGCCGCACTCACCGCTCACGGCGCGCGCTCCGGGAGCACGGCGCGCCGTCACCACCCGTTCACCGCCGCCCGCCAGACTGCGAATCATGAGCGCACCCGATCCTCACCCCGGTGTCCCCGAGCCGGTCGCGACCGCCACCAGCGGCGCCGTCGCCGTCATCGGCCTGGATCT
>DAMDKH010000245.1:0-1572 GCA_032099965.1 Microbacterium sp. | reverse complement strand
CACGTTCGTCTTCACCGCGCTGTACCTCGTGGGCGAGGGATTCCTGCCCGCCGACATCGCCGCCCTCGACCCCTCCGATCCGCGGCGGATGGCGGCCGACGCCGAGCTCGCCTCGGGGCTGGGGCTGGGGTCGACGATCGCCGCGTTCGGCATCCTCCTGCTCGCGCCCGTGCTCGGCCAGCGCGCCGACGCCGCCGGTCGGCAGAAGCTGTGGCTCGGCATCGGCACGGGGGCGCTCGTGCTGTGCATGCTGGGCCTGTGGCTCGTCGAGCCGACCCCGAGCCTGTTCTGGTTGGGCGTGGCGCTCATCTCGGCCGCGACGGTCTTCCAGGAGATCGCCGCGGTCAACTCGAACGCCATGCTCATCGGCATCGCCACCCCCAAGAACGTCGGCCGCATCTCGGGCCTCGGCTGGGGCTTCGGATACCTCGGCGGCATCATCGCCCTGGCCATCGTCGTGGCCCTGAACGCCGTCGACTGGTTCGGGATGCCGACCGACGACGGCCTCGTCTACCGGGTGATCGCCGTCGGATGCGCGGTGTGGGCGATCGTCTTCAGCATCCCGATCTTCCTCAACGTGCCCGAGCCGTCGCTCGGTCGCCCGGAGCGCAAGGTCGGCTTCCTGCGGTCGTACGTCCTGCTCGTGAAGGATGTCGCCGCCCTCTACCGCGACCCCCAGACCCGCCCGACCTTCTGGTACCTGCTGTCGAGCGCGGTGTTCCGCGACGGCCTCGGCGGGGTGTTCGCCTTCGGTGCGATCATCGGCACCTCGGTGTTCGGATTCGGCACCCAGCAGATCATCGTGTTCGGCATCGCCGCCAACCTCATCGCCGGCGTCTCGACCATCGCCGCCGGACGCCTCGACGACCGGCTCGGCCCGAAGCGGATCATCCTCGGATCGATCGGCGCGATGATCGTCGCCGGGCTCGCGGTGTTCCTGCTGCGGGATGCCGGTGCCGGGGTGTTCTGGATCGGCGGCCTCGTGCTCTGCGCGTTCGTCGGGCCGGCGCAGGCGGCGGCCCGCTCGTTCCTCGCGCGGCTCACGCCGGCCGGGCGCGAGGGTGAGATCTTCGGCCTCTACGCGACGACCGGACGCGCGGCGAGCTGGATGGCGTCGATCGCCTGGACCGTGCTCATCGCCCTCACGGCGCAGACCGCCTTCGGCATCCTCGGCATCGTCGTCGTGCTGCTGATCGGATTCCTCCTGCTGCTGCCGGTGAAGGCCCCGCGCCGCACGGCCTGACCCGCGCCCGACAACCGGGTCAGCTCAGCGCGCTCCCCGACACCGGGATCGCGCCCTCGATGCCGAACGCGAACCCCGGGAGGGGCAGCGTCGTGTTCGTCGCGAGGAAGACCCCGAGGGCGATCGCTCCGACCAGCAGCAGCAGGAGGAACGCGAAGATCGCGACCGAGATCCCGCGGTATCCGCTCGAGACCGGGGCGTCGGGCGCCGTGAACACGGGGTCGGGTTCGGGGGCGGTCACCGCCTCGTCGCTCGACGGCGGCACGGGCAGGCGCTCCGAGACCGGGCGTCGAGACGCCCGCAGCGCGCCCGCCTCACCGGGGGTCGCC
>DAMDKH010000244.1:0-3189 GCA_032099965.1 Microbacterium sp. | reverse complement strand
GTCGGGGAGGTCGTCGGCAGGGGAGACGAGGCGCAGACCGAGGTCGCGGCGACGCAGGAGTGCGCGCAGCGTGGGTTGGGCGGGCGCGGGGGCGGCGGCCATGGATGCTCCTGCCGGATGTACGTGAGGGCGAAGTGCCTCCGCAAATTGTACGACTCGGCGAATGACGCGATGGGAATACCGGTCATACGCTCGCGACATGGCACTCGTCGACACCGCATCCCCCGCCGTTCCCCTCGGAGGACCGGAGCTCCCCCAGGAGCGCCGCCTCGTCACCGAGCTCCCCGGACCCCGCTCCGCCGAGCTGCTGGCGCGCAAGGCCGACGCCGTGCCGGCGGGCGTGGGGCACACCGTCCCCATCCACGCCGTCGCCGCCGGGGGAGGAGTCGTCGTCGACGCCGACGGCAACTCGCTCATCGACCTCGGCTCCGGCATCGCCGTGACCACGGTCGGCAACGCGCACCCGAAGGTCGCCGCCGCCGTCGCCGCGCAGGCCGCACAGTTCACCCACACCTGCTTCATGATCTCGCCCTACGAGTCGTACGTCGCCGTCGCCGAGGCGCTGAACCGCCTCACCCCCGGCGACTTCGCGAAGAAGAGCGCGCTGTTCAACTCCGGCGCCGAAGCCGTCGAGAACGCGATCAAGATCGCCCGCAAGCACACCGGCCGCCAGGCCGTCGTCGCCTTCGACCACGGCTACCACGGCCGCACGAACCTGACGATGGCGCTCACCGCCAAGTCCATGCCGTACAAGAGCGGCTTCGGGCCGTTCGCCCCCGAGATCTACCGTGCGCCGATGTCGTACCCGTTCCGCGACGGCCTCGACGGCGCCGAGGCCGCGGCCCGCGCCATCCTGCAGCTCGAGAAGCAGATCGGCGCCGACAACCTCGCCGCCGTCATCATCGAGCCGATCCAGGGCGAGGGCGGCTTCATCGTCCCCGCCGACGGCTTCCTTCCCGCGCTCCAGGAGTGGTGCCGCGCCAACGGCGTCGTCTTCATCGCCGACGAGGTGCAGACCGGCTTCGCCCGCACGGGCCACATGTTCGCCAGCGAGATCTTCGGCATCGAGCCCGACCTCGTCACGACCGCGAAGGGCATCGCCGCCGGTCTGCCGCTCGCCGCGGTCACCGGCCGTGCCGAGATCATGGACTCCTCCCACGCGGGCGGCCTCGGCGGCACCTACGGCGGCAACCCCATCGCCTGCGCCGCGGCGCTCGCCGCGATCGACGTGTTCGAGAACGACGGGATGATCGAGCGGGCGCGCGAGATCGGCGAGATCCTCCTCGGCCGGCTCACCGCGATGCAGGCGGACGACGCGCGCATCGGCGACGTCCGCGGCCACGGTGCGATGGTCGCGGCCGAGTTCGTCGACCCCGAGACCCAGGCGCCGGACGCCGCGCTCACGGCCGCCGTCGCCAAGGCGGCGATCGCCCAGGGCGTGATCGTGCTCACCTGCGGCACCTACGGCAACGTCATCCGCTTCCTCCCGCCCCTGTCCATCGGCGACGAGCTGCTGAACGAGGGCCTCGACATCGTCCGGACGGCGCTCGCCTCCGCCTGACCCGACCGTCCGGTCGCGACCCCGATCGGGGGATCGAGGGGTCGCGACCGGCACTCACCCGCATTGTCATGCACGACGAAGGAGTTGCCCCCATGGCCGAGATCACCCGTGATGTGCTCATCATCGGAGCCGGTGCCGCCGGCCTCACCGCCGCGAACGACCTCCGCAAGGCCGGTCTCTCGGTCGCGGTGCTGGAGGCGCGCGACCGCGTGGGCGGACGGCTGTGGACCGACGTGATCGACGGCGCCATGCTGGAGATCGGCGGCCAGTGGGTCTCGCCCGACCAGCACGCCCTCATCGACACGATCGACGAGCTCGGGCTCGAGACGTACAGCCGCTACCGCGAGGGCGACAGCGTGTACGTCGGCCCCGACGGCCGCTCCTCGCGCTTCACCGGCGAGATGTTCCCGGTCGCGGCCGAGACCGAGAAGGTCATCGCCGAGATCACCGAGCGTCTCGACGCGATGGTCGCCGAGATCGACCCCGACCGCCCGTGGGAGCACCCCCGCGCGGCCGAGTGGGACACGGTCACCTGGGATGCCTGGCTGCGCCAGCAGACCGACGACGACGAGGCCGTGCGCAACCTCGCCTTCGCCACCGGATCGGCGATGCTCACCAAGCCGACGCATGCGTTCTCGCTGCTGCAGTCGCTGCTCATGGCCGCGTCCGCCGGGTCGTACTCGAATCTCGTCGACGCCGACTTCATCCTCGACAAGCGGGTGGTGGGCGGGCTCCAGAGCGTGCCGGTGCTGCTCGCCGAGCGCCTCGGCGACGACGTGCTGCTGAACCAGCCGGTGCGATCGCTCGAATGGGGAGACGGGGGCGTCGTCGCGACGACCGACGAGCTCACCGTGCGCGCGCGCTTCGCCGTGCTGGCGCACGCTCCCGTGCTCTACGACCGGATCTCCTTCGTGCCGCCGCTCCCGCGCCGCCAGCACCAGCTGCACCAGCACCTGTCGATGGGCTTCGTCATCAAGGTGCACGCCGTCTACGACCGGCCGTTCTGGCGCGAGCAGGGCCTCAGCGGCACCGCGTTCAGCCCGTACGAGCTCGTGCACGAGGCGTACGACAACTCCAACCATGCCGACGAGCGGGGCACGCTCGTGGGCTTCGTCTCGGACCAGAACGCCGACGACGTGTTCGAGCTCTCGGCCGAGGAGCGCCGCGAGCGCATCCTCGCGTCGCTGTCGCACTACTACGGTCCCGAGGCCGCGAACCCCGTCGTGTACTACGAGAGCGACTGGGGCAGCGAGGAGTGGACCCGCGGCGCCTACGCGGCGAGCTTCGACATGGGCGGCCTGCACCGCTACGGCGCCGACCTGCGCACGCCCGTCGGGCCGATCCACTTCGCCTGCAGCGACATGGCCGGCGCGGGATACCAGCACGTCGACGGCGCGATCCGCATGGGTCGCCTCGCCGCCGCGAACATCATCGAGGCGGGTCGTCCCGTCGGCGACGCCGAGGGCGTCCGCTGATGTCGGGCTCGGTCGTCGTCGGCTACACGGCCACGGATGCCGGGGCGGATGCCGCCGCGCTCGGTGCGCGTCTCGCCCGCAGCCTGGGTGCGCGGCTGCACCTCGTGATCGTGCTCCCCAGCGAGGGCACGCGCAGCGCCGCCGTCCCGCCGG
>DAMDKH010000243.1:0-3191 GCA_032099965.1 Microbacterium sp. | reverse complement strand
GTCGAGCGCGGCGGCCACCGAGACCGTGGCGACGGTGAGGTCGTCGGAGGCCGGCGGCACGGTGACCGTGGCGGTGCGCTGCCCCTGCTCGGTGGTGATCGACGTCGGTCCGTTGCGCTCCTCGACCGTGGCGAGGTCGCTGAGGGCGACGGGGCCGAGCGCGGTCGGCACCGTCAGCGCCCGCAGCGCGTCGACGGTCGCGGGCGGCTCCGAGGTGGCGAGGTACACGGTGAGCGAGGTGTCGTCGATCTCGACCGATCCCAGCTGCTGCGGCCGCATGGTGTTCGAGACGATCGCGCCGACGGCGACCTCCGAGAGACCGCGCTGCGCGGCGGCGTCGCGGTCGACGACCACGGCGATGTACGGGAGGGAGGCGGCGAGGTTGTCGGTGACCTGTCCGATGCCGTCGCGTCCGTCGAGCTCGTCGATGACGGCGGCGGTGGCGGTGGAGAGGTCGTCGGCGTTCGAGGCCGAGACGGTGATCTCGATGTCGCTCGAACCGAATCCGGCCGACGAGGCGACGGTGATCTCGCCCGCGTCGGAGAGACCGTCGACGGCATCCTGCACCTGGGCGCGGAGCTTCTCCTGGTCGGCGTCGCCGTCGGTGAGGATCGAGTACGTGACGCCGGCGCCCCCACCCGAGAAGGCGTCGCGCAGCGCCGAGCCGCTCGATCCGATCGAGGCCTGCACGTGCTCGATGCCGTCTATCCCGTCGAGGGCGTCCTCGACCTGGAGGGCGGCGTCGGACTTGGTCTCGAGGCTGGCCGTCGGACCCAGGTCCTGCGTGACGGTCATCGTGTTCTGGCCGGAGTCGCCGAGGAAGTTCTGCTTCATCAGCGGGTAGGCGGCGAGGGTGGCGCCGAGCACGACGACGGCGAGGATGACGGTCACGCCGGAGTGCTTCAGGGTCCAGCCGAGGATCGGACGGTACGCCTTCTGCAGACGGGTGGGCGGGGCCTCGGGCGACTCCGGGTCGATGGCGCGCCCCTCGTCGTCGACGAGCGGCTTGCCGGGGCGGAGGAACCAGTACGCGAGCACCGGCACGATGGTGAGCGAGACGAGCAGCGAGGCGATCATCGCGATCGACACGGTCATCGCGAAGGGTCGGAACAGCTCGCCGACCATGTCGCCGACGAAGACGATCGGCAGGAAGACCGCGACGGTCGTGATGGTGGATGCCGTGACCGCCATGGCCACCTCGCGCACGGCGAGGCGGATGGCGTCGCCCTTGTCGGCGTCGCCGACGTAGTGCCTCTTGATGTTCTCGATCACGACGATCGAGTCGTCGACCACCCGGCCGATCGCGATCGTGAGCGCGCCCAGGGTGAGGATGTTCAGCGAGTACCCGAACGCCTGCAGCCCGATGAAGGTGATGAGCACCGAGGTGGGGATCGAGATGGCGGTCACGAGGGTCGATCGCACCGACATCAGGAAGACGAGGATGACGAGCACCGCCATCACGAGGCCGAGCAGCCCCTCGGTGGCGAGCGTCTCGATGGACTGCACGATGAACGGCGCCTGATCGAAGATGACGGTGAACGTGGCGTCGGGGAACGCCTCGCCGATCTCGTCGAGGGCGGCGATCACGCCGTTCGACACCTCGACGGTGTTGGCCGCGGGGAGCTTCGTGATGGAGATCGAGAGGGCGTCCTCGCCGTCGACCCGGGAGATCGAGCTCACCGGGTCGGACTCCTGCACGACCGTGGCGACGTCGCCGATCGTCGCGTCGGTGCCGACGAGGGGCAGGGCGGCGATCTCCTCGACCGAGGTGATCTTCGCCCCCGTCTGCACGGTGAGCGTGCGGCCGTCTTCGGTGATGTCGCCGCCGGGGAAGAGCGTGCCGTTCTGGTCGAGGGCGTCGCCGATGGCCTGCGTGCTCTCGCCCGCCGCGGCGAGGGCGGCGACGTCGGGGGTGATGGTGATGCGCTGTCCGACGCCGCCGACGATCTGGGCGGCGTTGACCCCGTCGACGTCCTCGAGCTTGGGGATGGCGACGTTCTCGAGCTCGGCCTGGGCGTTGTCTGCGTCGTCGAAGCCCGACACCGCGATCTGGATCACGGGCAGGTCGTTGATCGAGATCGCCAGCACCTGCGGCGTCACGTCGTCGGGCAGGGTCGACGAGATGCGGTTGATCGCCTGCTGGATCTTCTGCTCCGCGGTGGCGAGGTTCGTGCCGTACGCGAACGACGCCTGCACGATGGAGGCGTTGGTGGTGCTCGTGGCGGTCGTGGCGTCGAGGTCGGGCACGCCCTGGATCGCCGCCTCGATGGGCGTCGACACGTCGTTCTCGACGACCTCGGGCGAGGCACCGGGGTAGGTGGTCATGACGACGAGCGCCGGCAGCTCGAGCGACGGGATGAGCTCCTGCTTGAGGTTGGTGAGCGCGAGCCCGCCGAACACGGCGGCCACGATGGTGACGAGGGCGATGAGCGCGCGGTTCTTCAGGCTCAGGACGGCGAGTTTCGACAAGGCTGTTCCTCAGTGTGCGGAGGGTGCGGAAGGAGCGGGGGCGGATGCGGCGGGCAAGGGGGCGAGGATCCCGGCGAGGGCATCCCGGATGAGGGGTTCGTCGAGGGGTTCGTCGTTGATCTGGGCATGCCAGACGACGCCGTCGATGAAGGCGGCGGCGGCTCGGGCGCGACCTTCGCCGTGCACCGGGGTGAGGAATCCGATGACCTCGTCGGACCAGCGCCGCGCGAGGTCGCGCACCCTCGGGTCGTGCACGGCCGCGGTGACGACGGCGCGCTCGGTCTCGATGGCGCGGGCGTCGTCGAGGCTCTCGTGCAGCAGACGGGCGATGACGTCGGGCGTGACACCGGCGGCTTCCACCGCCGCGCGGGTCTGCTCGACGCGCTCCTCGATCTCCCGCACCAGCTCACCCAGCGCCGCGTCACGCAGGTCGTCGAGCGTCGAGAAGTACTGCGTGGTGGCTCCGAGCGGCACTCCGGCGCGCGCCGCGACCTTGCGATGCGTGAGGGCGTCGACGCCGATCTCGACGATCAGCTCCGCCGCTGCGCGGACGATCTCTCGTCGGCGCGCCTCCGGGTCGCGTCGGCGGCGCTTCTCTGTCATGGGGCTCCTCGGACATCCGTTCCTGTACATCTGTACATTACGGGAGTGGGAACCGGCTGGGAGCCGGCGCGGCCCGTGCCTCACCCGAGCGCGGTGCCGAGCCCGAGCCCGGCGCCCGC
>DAMDKH010000242.1:0-3225 GCA_032099965.1 Microbacterium sp. | reverse complement strand
GTCGTCGGTGGGCACGCGACCGGTGAGGGCGAGGGCGAGAGTGCGACGGGTGCGGGCCTCGCCGCCGGTGACGACGAGGGCGCCGCCTGGGGCGATCCGGAACGAGACCGGGGCGTCGACGTCGGAGATCACGAGGTCGTCGGCGGCGACGATCGACGCGTCGCCGGGCCAGTCGGACAGCCGGCGTTCGCGCTCCACCGCTTCGCCTTCGATGTCGACGTGGGGGAGGATCCGCTGCAGCCAGCGGGATGAGCGTCATGCGCACGAGGAAGGCGTCGATGGCGATGCCCGCCGCCAACCCGAGCGCGATGGGCTTGAGCGAGGAGTCGCCCTCCGGCACGAACGCCACGAACACCGCGAACATGATGAGCCCGGCGGCGGTGACGACCTTCGCCGAACCGGTGAAGCCGCTGCGCACCGCGCGGACGGCGGCCGCACGCCGCTCGGCGCGCGAGGCGGACCGCGAGGCCGGGTCGTGCACGAAGTCCTCCCGCATGCGGGAGACGAGGAACACCTGGTAGTCCATCGCGAGACCGAACAGCACGCCCATGAGCACGATCGGCATGAAGCTGATGATCGGGCCGACCTTCGCCACGTGCAGGAGATCGGCGAACCACCCCCATTCGAAGACCGCGCCGACGATCCCGAAGGCCGCGACGATCGACAGCAGGTAACCGAGTGCCGCGGTGATCGGCACCCACAGCGAGCGGAAGACGATCGTGAGGAGGATCAGCGACAGGCCGATGACGAAGATGCCGAACGGCACGAGCGCCCGCCCGAGCTGATCCGAGATGTCGATGGCGACCGCGGTGAAGCCGGTCACCTTGAGGTCGATCCCGAACTCGTCGAGCCACTCGTCGTGGTGCGCGCGCAGTTCCCGCACGAGGTCGGCCGTGGCGGGGTCGTCCGGCGCCGTCTCGGGCACGATCTGCACGATGCCGGTGTCGGCCGTCTCGTTCGGGGTCGCGAGGGCGACCTCCTTGACGCCGTCGATGTCCTCGACGGCGGCGCCGAGGTCTTCCATCAGGCCGAGGGGGTCGGTGGAGGTGATGATGGTGCCGGTGAGGATGAGCGGACCGTTGAAGCCGGGGCCGAACTCCTCCCCGACGATGTCGTAGCTCTGCCGGGCCTCGGAGTCCTTCGGCAGCACGCCCGCGTTGGGCAGCGCGAGGTCGAGGCTGAGGGCGGGCACGGCGACGATGCCGAGACCCAGCACGACCGCGAGCGAGACGACGACCGGATGCCGGGTGACGCCGCCCACCCAGCGGTCGCTGAACCCACGCCGAGGCGCGGCCGGGGCGCCCTTGCGGGCGCGGGGGGCGCGGCGGGGGCGTCCGACGATGCGCCCCTTCAGGAATCCGAGCACGGCGGGGGTGAGGGTGATGGCGATCAGCACCGCGATCGCCACGGCCACCGACGCGGCGACACCCATGGTCGTCAGGAACGGGATGCCGGCGAAGCCGAGCCCGATCAGCGCGATGAGCACCGTCACCCCGGCGAAGACGACGGCGGATCCCGCCGTGCCGACGGCGCGTGCGGCGGACTCCTCCGGCTCGACGCCCTCGCGCACCTGATCCTGGTGTCTCGCCATGATGAAGAGGGCGTAGTCGATGCCGACCGCGAGGCCCAGCATCAGTGCGAGCAGCGGGGTGGTGGAGGAGACGGTCGCGAAGGCGGTCGCTGCGAAGATGCCGGCCATCGAGATGCCGACGCCGAGCACGGCGGTGAGCAGCGGCAGCCCGGCTACGGCGAACGAGCGGAACGTGACGACGAGCACGAGGAGCGCGATGAGCAGTCCGACGGCTTCGGTGAGGGTGACGCCGGGGATGGACGACGCGAAGAGGTCGCCGCCCAGCGCGGCGCGGGAACCGTCGGGGAGCGCGGCGGCGAGGTCGTCGACCGCGGTGCCGAGGTCGGCTTTCGTCTGCGGCGACACGTCGGTGGACTGCCCGTCGAACTGGAGTCGGACGATCGCCGCCGTCTCGTCGTCGTTGATCATCCCGCTGACGTTCTCGTCGTACGGCGAGGTGACCGCGAGCACGCCGTCGAGGTCGCTCAGCCCGTCGACCGTGTCCTCGATCTCGTCGCGGTACGTGTCGTCGGTCACGCTGTCGCCGTCGGCGGCGACGACCACGAACTGCGCGTTGGTGCCGCTGACCTGGGGGAACGAGCGGGAGAGCTGTTCGAGACCGGCCTGCGATTCGGTGCCGGGGATGGAGAAGGTGTTGTCGGTCCCGGTGCCGAGCACGAGGGCGCCGGTGCCGGCGAGGCCCAGCACGATGAGCCACGACGCGAGGACGCGCCAGGGGTGCCGGAACGACCAGCGTCCGAGCGACGAGAGCAGAGTGGACACGCGATTCCTCCTGGGGGTACCCGGCATTCGATACACAAGTGTATTCAATACATGGATGTATCGTAAGTTCGACCGCATTCGGGATTCTGTGCGCGGGGTGTGAGAATCGATGTTCGCGGGGAACACGGGAGGTCTCGATGTCGATACCGACGACACGCAGTCGCGAGAACACGCGCGCGCGTCTGCTCGAGGCGGCCGCACAGGTGTTCGCCGAAGCGGGCCTGGACGGCGCCTCCGTCGAGGCGGTGTGCGAGCGCGCGGGCTTCACGCGCGGGGCCTTCTACTCGAACTTCGAGTCGAAGGACGAACTCTTCCTCATGCTCGCGGGGAGCGTCGCCCAGCGCCGGGTCGACGCGGTGCGCCAGCGCGTCGCCGAGATCACGGCCGAGGGAGGACTCGTTCCCGGGTGCGACCCGACCGACCTGCTGCAGAAGGTCATGGACTCGGGCAGCGACGACCGCGAGGGCGTGATGCTCATGAGCGAGATCCGCATCCGTGCCCTCCGCGACGCCTCGTTCGGTGCCGCCTACCTCGCCCAGGAGCGCGAGATGGTGGGGAGCATCGCCCAGATCGTGTCGGACATCGTCGATGCGGGCGGTCTTCGTCTGCGCGTCCCGGCGGAGGTGGCGGGGCGCATCCTCATGATCGTCTGGGAGGGCATGACCGTGCGCGGCGCCATGGCCGGTGAGGACGACGCGCGGTTGCGGCGGTCGGGCAGTGAGGAGCTCGCCCGCCTGGTCGACCTGCTGCTCGCCTGAGGGCTCAGCGCTCCGCCAGCACGCGGTGGCAGCGTTCGAGGCGCTCCAGCCACCAGGCGCGCCGCTCGGGCTCGGCGGCGAGACGATCGAGCGCGGCGGCGTCCGGCGTCACGC
>DAMDKH010000241.1:0-3237 GCA_032099965.1 Microbacterium sp. | reverse complement strand
TGCGCGACGGCGGCCGGTTCAGGCAGCCGCGTCGGCTCGACCGTGGTCGACGCCGCGGGCGAGGCGAGCGACAGCAGGATGCCGAGGGCGGTCACCGCGAGGCCGACCGGCAGAGCCGGACCCTGGATCGGTGAACGCGGCGCCGCATGCTGAGCGTGCGGCTTGTCGGGCATGCTCTCCATTCTGCCCCGATCGCGCGCAGCGTGCCGGGATCCGTCCACAGCGGGGACGCCGATCCGTATCTTTCTTCTAACCGCCACTTGCCCCAGAGCCGTCCATATGTTCGAATGAGGTATGCGCTGGCAAGGACAGAGGGTCGGAGAGACCGATGAGGCCGCGCTCCCGGGCCTCGAGAACCGATCGAGCGTGGTGCAGTCGGTCACCACGCCCGAGTTCGCGGGCATGACCTTCCACGAGGTGCTGGCCAAGTCGGCGCTCAACCACGTTCCGGGCGCGTCGCGCATGCCGTTCGCCTGGACGATCAACCCCTACCGGGGTTGCTCCCACGCCTGCGTGTACTGCTTCGCCCGCGGCACCCACGAGTACCTCGACCTCGACGGCGGCGCCGACTTCGACTCGCAGATCGTGGTGAAGGTCAACATCGTCGAGGTACTCGAACGGGAGCTGCGCAAGGGCGGGTGGCAGCACGAAACTGTCGCGTTGGGCACGAACACCGACCCCTACCAGCGGGCCGAAGGGCGCTACAGGCTGATGCCCGGCATCATCGAGACCCTGGCGGCATCGGGCACGCCCCTCTCGATCCTCACCAAGGGAACGCTGATCCGCCGCGACATCCCCCTGCTGACCGCCGCGGCCGAGCGCGTGCCCGTCGACGTGCAGATGTCGATCGCGATGTACGACGACGACCTGCAGAAGGCGATCGAACCGGGCACCCCGACCACCCCGGCGCGGCTCGACACCGTGAAAGCCCTGTCGGACGCGGGGTTCCCCGTGACGGTCTTCCTCATGCCGATCCTGCCCCACATGACCGACTCGGTCGAGGCGATCGATCATGCGCTCGCGCGCATCAAGGCCGCGGGAGCGCGCTCGGTGATCTACGGCGCGCTGCATCTGCGTCCCGGCGTCAAGCCGTGGTTCTTCGAATGGCTGGGCGCGCATCGTCCCGACCTCGTGTCGTCGTACCGCGGCCTCTACCCGGGAGCCTCGGTCGAAACGCCCAAACCGTACCGAGAGTGGCTGGCGAAGCGGGCGAAACCGCTGATCCGTCTGCACGGGCTCGACGGGCGCCACGAAGACGACTACCCCCGTCGGGGCTCTCGCGCGGGTGAGGGGCACGTGCAGTCGATCTGGAGCCAGGGAGACGTGCGCGGCCAGGCCGCCGGACCGGTGCGCACGACCCGGCGCGCCACCCCGGGCCGCCCGGCGACCGTGACGTTCCTGCCGACCCCGTCACCGGCGCCGACGCAGCCGCGGCTGTTCTGACCCTGACGGCGCGCGGGATGCGCGAGGCCCCGTAGGCTCGAGGACTATGGCCATCGGCTCCACCATCCACACGTTCGACGTGCAGCTCGCAGACACCGACCGCGGGGTGTACGAGGACTACGCGCTGCGCGTGGCGCGGCACCCCTCGGAGACCGACGCGTTCATGCTCACACGCGTCCTCGCCCACGGGCTCGAGCACACGGAGGGCATCGCCTTCAGCGAGGGCATCTCGCAGACCGACGAGCCGGCCGTCGTCGTGCGAGACCTCACGGGCGCGATCACCGCATGGATCGAGGTGGGGGCGCCCGACGCCGAGCGACTGCACTACGGCAGCCGTCTCGCCGCCCGCACCGTCGTCTACACCCACCGCGATCCGCAGAAGGTCATGCTGCCCTGGGCGGGCAAGCGCATCCACCGCTCCGAAGACCTCCGCGTGTTCAGCTTCGATCCCGGATTCGTCGAGCGGGCCGTGCCCCTCCTCGCCCGCCGCAACACGATGACCATCACGGTCACCGAACGCGAGCTGTACCTCGATCTCAACGGCACGTCGCTGAGCACCGCCATCCACGAGCACACGCTCGCCTGAGCGCGATCGGCGCCGAAGGGACCAGAAAGGCCGGGTCGAAGACATCCGACCCGGCCTCTTCCGTCACGGAGCGTCCGCTCCGGACCGACGTCAGCGCGTGAGCGCCTCGGCGGTCGGCACGCGGCCCGCGATCTCCTCGATCACGTCGTCGTCGAGACGCGCGTTCTCGAACGGCGCCTCGATCTCGGCGCGGTCGAGCAGCTCCGTCATGCGGCGCTGGCGCTGACGCGTGATGAGCGTCACCACCCGGCCCGAACGACCGGCACGACCGGTGCGGCCGGAACGGTGCAGGTACGTCTTGTACTCGTCGGGGGCATCCGCCTGCACCACGAGGTCGATGTCGTCGACGTGGATGCCGCGGGCCGCCACGTCGGTGGCGACGAGCACGTTCACCCGGCCCGACGTCAGACGCTCGAGGTTGCGGGTGCGCTTCGCCTGGTTCAGGTCTCCGTGCAGCGACACGGCCGGGATGCCGGCGTCGTCGAACTGCTCGGCGAGCATGTCGGCGTAGGCGCGGGTGCGGGCGAAGACCAGCGTCTTGCCCTCGCGGTCGACGAGCGAGGTGAGGATGTCTGCCTTGTCGCGGTGCTCGATGACGAGCACGCGGTGCTCGATCGTGCTCGAGTCCTGGTCTTCACCGGCCACCTCGTAGACGGCCGGATCGACGAGGAACTCGTCGACGAGCGCGGCCACCTCGCGGTCGAGCGTCGCCGAGAAGAGGAGCTTCTGGCTGCCCTCGGCGGTGTGACGCAGGATGCGCTGCACCGGCTCCACGAACCCGAGCTCGCACATGTGGTCGGCCTCGTCGAGCACGGCGATGCGGCAGTCCGAGAGGTCGAGCTTGCCCTGGTTGACGAGGTCTTCGACGCGGCCGGGCGTGCCGATGACGATGTCGACGCCCTTCTTCAGCGCCCCCACCTGGCGACCCTGCGGCACGCCGCCGTAGATCTGGGTGGTGAAGAGGCCAACACTGCGAGCGATCGGCTGGATGGTGCGGTCGATCTGCAGGGCCAGTTCGCGGGTCGGGGCGAGGATGATCGCACGCGGCGAGCGTCCGAACTCGCGGCGCTTCCCGGCCTGCGACTGCAGCACGCGCTCCACCAGGGGCGCACCGAACGCGATGGTCTTGCCCGAGCCGGTGCGGCCGCGCGCGAGCACGTCGCGTCCGGCGAGCACGGCGGGGATGCTCGCCGCCTGGATCGGGAACG
>DAMDKH010000240.1:535-3273 GCA_032099965.1 Microbacterium sp. | reverse complement strand
TCCGGCGATGCCGAGGCCGAGGCCGCCGCATCCGTCGACGCCGCCACGAAACAGCTCAGGGCGCTCGGCTACCGTGTCGAGCGCTACGACCGGGGGCGCACCTTCTCGGTGTCGGCCGAGCGGGGGTACTGGCGCGAGACGGGCAACCTGCTCTTCCACCTCGCCCTCGTCGGCGTGCTCATCACGGTCGGCGTGGGCGGCGGCTTCGCCTACACGGGGCAGCGCGTGCTCGTCGAGGGGGAGACCTTCGCCAACACCCTCGTCGACTACGACTCGATGAACCGCGGACGCTTCGTCGCCGACGACGCGCTCGCGCCGTACTCGATGCGTCTCGACTCGTTCGACGTGACCTATCAGCCCTTCGGCGAGGCGGGCTCGGGTCAGGCCGGCGACTTCTCGGCGAACGTCACCGTCTCCGAGAACGGCGAGGAGCGCACGGGGGCGGTGCGGGTCAACGAACCGCTCGCCGTGGCCGACGACGACGTCTTCCTGCTCGGCAACGGCTACGCGCCCACGATCACCGTGCGCAACGCCGACGGCGAGGTCGTGTTCACCAACAGCGTGCCGTTCCTCCCGCAGGACAACAACATGACCTCGCTCGGCGTGGTCAAGATCACCGACGGACTGCCGGAGCAGCTCGGACTGCGCGGGTTCTTCTACCCGACGACCGGTGTGCTCGACACGGGCGCGTTCTTCTCGGCGTACGGCGACCTCACCAACCCGACCCTCACGCTCGACGTGTTCGCGGGCGACCTGGGCATCAACGACGGCGTGCCGCGCTCGGTCTACGTGCTCGACACGACCGATCTCGAGCAGCTCACCGGACGCGCCATCGGCAAGGAGTCGATCGAGCTCTCCCCGGGCGAGACCGCCGACCTGCCCGACGGCATGGGCACGGTCACCTTCGAGGACGAGTCGCCCGCCGGGGCCACCGACGCCTCGCAGTCGGTCAAGCGCTTCGCCTCGCTGCAGATCCACCGCGACGAGTCCGGCGTGTGGGTGCTGGTGTTCGCGCTGCTGGCCCTCGGGGGACTGATGCTCGCGCTGTTCGTGCCCCGACGGCGCCTGTGGGTGAAGGCGACGGCCGACGGCTCGGCCGTGTCGCTGGAGTACGCCGGGCTGGCCCGCGGAGAGGATCCGACGATCGCGCTCGCCCTCGACGACCTCGTCGCCGGGCACACGCGGCTGCTCGACGCGCACGGGGGGACGACGGCCCGCGTCCCCGGCGCCCCCGAGACCGGCACCACCCCGAATGCGGCGGTCTCGGCCCCTCAGGACGTCGACCCCGCGGATGCCGACCCGACCTCACCCGGAACCCCGAAAGTAGACTGACACCATGCTCGATCTCGAAATGATCTCGCGCGTCCTGCTGTGGACGGCGATCGCGATCTACGCCGCGGCGTTCATCGCGTTCGCCTTCGACCTGGCCCGGCGTTCGCAGCTGAACGCCGACGCGCACCTGGTCGCCGAGAAGGAGCTCGTGGGCGCGGGCCGCGGCTCGTCGTCGGCACTCGTCGGCGGAGCATCCGCCGCTCCGGCCGCGCCGCGCTTCGTCATGGGGCGCATCGGCACGTCGCTGACGGTGCTCGGCTTCATCTTCCATCTCGGGGCCACCCTGACCCGCGGTTTCGCCGCCGGCCGGGTGCCGTGGGCCAACCTCTACGAGTTCGCGATGATCGGCACGCTGCTCATCGTCGCGGTCTACCTCATCGTGCTCGTCAAGGTCGACCTGCGCTTCCTCGGCACGTTCATCACCGGACTGGTCGTCGTGCTGCTGGGGCTGGCCGCCACCAACTTCTACGTCGACGTGACGCCGCTCATGGACCCGCTGAAGAGCGTGTGGCTCGTCATCCACGTGTTCGTCGCGTCGCTGGGCACGGCGTTCTTCGCGTTGGCCTTCGCGCTGTCGGTCATCCAGCTCATGCAGTCGCGCCGCGAGCGCCTGCAGGGCGAGGGCGCCGAGAAGACCGGTCCCGGGTTCCTCCGGACGTTCCCGTCGTCGGAGCGTCTCGAGAGCATGGCGTACCGCTTCACGATCATCGGCTTCATCCTCTGGACCTTCACCCTCATCGCCGGCTCGATCTGGGCGTACTACGCCTGGAGCCGCTTCTGGGGCTTCGACGTGAAGGAGACCTGGACGTTCGTGATCTGGGTGCTGTACGCCGGATACATCCATGCGCGGGCGACGCGCGGCTGGCGCGGCAACCCGTCGGCATGGCTGGCGATCGTCGGCTTCTCGGCCGTCCTCTTCAACTTCACCATCGTCAACGTGTTCTTCAAGGGCCTGCACGCGTACTCCGGTCTGTCCTGACCCGCGGAGACCGCCCGGCGCCCCGCCCCTCGATCGGAGAGGCGGGGCGCCGTCGTGTGCGGCAGGTCCACCGGCGGCCAGGAGGCGGGTCAGGCGGCGGCCAGGACGGCCTTCGCGGAGGTCGTGCGGCGGAGGGTGACGGCGAGGGTCGTGGCCACCAGTGACAGCACCGCCCAGACCAGGAGTGCGGTGACGGCCGCGCCGCTCCCCGCGATGAGGCCGGTGAACGCGGGTGCGGTCGGCAGCGCGGCGCCCAGCGCGGCGAGCCAGTCGGGCACCGTCGAGATCAGACCGGTCGCCACCGCGATCACGCCCACCAGCGCGCCCACCCAGCGGCCCACCCCGCCCAGCACGGCGACGAGCGCCTGGTGCACGGCGGCGAAGGTGATGCCGGTGAGCACCGCGGTGCCGGCGAAAGACCACCAGG
>DAMDKH010000240.1:0-350 GCA_032099965.1 Microbacterium sp. | reverse complement strand
ACAGCGACGGACGGCGCGAGGTGAGCGTGCGGGCCGTGTGCGCGCGGAGCACGAGGAAGGTCGCCAGCGATCCGAACCAGAGCACGGCGGCGGTGAGCAGGGGGATCGCCGTCGGTCCGAACAGCGATCCCATCGACGCGTCGGTCGCGACGGGATCGGCGATCACCGAGGCGATCGATGCGGACTCCTCGTCGCTGAACGAGGGGAGGGCGTCGGATGCCTCGCGCAGACCCCCGGCCAGGTCGCCTGTGCCCGTGGCCAGGGTGTCGAGACCCGTGGCGAGGTCGGTGGCGCCGGTGGCGAGTTCGGTGGCACCGCCGGCGAGCTCCCCGGCACCGGTCGACAGCGCG